>DYHY01000003.1:0-47415 GCA_020723935.1 Candidatus Micrarchaeum sp. | reverse complement strand
TCGAGATGATAGAGCCGACGGAGCTATCCGGCGCGCTCAAAGGCCGCCACAACCTCCACGACCACATTGACCTGCTCATCAAGGACGCGGAGAAGTCGATATACATCGTCGCGAGCATCTCGGAGATAAACCGCCTCGCGGAGTTCCACTTCGCGAGCCTCAAGGAGGCCAAGGGCAAGGGCGTGAAGACGAGGATTGCCGTGGAGATAACGCCCGAGAACCACAACGCGGTCAAGACGCTCCTGGAGGCGTGCGACGTGCGCTACATGAACCACATCAAGGCGCGCTTCTACATAATCGACGGCGAAGAGGTGCTCTTCATGCTGCTCCCTGAGGAGGAGGTCCATCCGACCTACGACACGGGGATCTGGGTGCACTCGCCTTTCTTCGCGAGCGCCCTGCAGGACCTCTTCGACCACGCATGGGACAAGCTAGAGGGCGGCGACAAGTTCGTGAAGAAGTTGGAAGCCAAGGGGAAGTGAAGCCCCAAGGGGCGCACATCCTCAGCGGAGGATAGAAAAGCGCTTCCCGTTTCCGCCGGAAGGGGTCGGAACCCCGAATGTCACATCACGCTGAAGGCGGCCTCGCGCTTGACGTCCGGGAGCTCCTTGCGCTCGGTCCTCTCGAGCTCGCCGGGTGCGGTGCCCTCGACTGCGTCCAAGAACTTCTCCACCTCCCTGAGTTCGCCCTGCGCCTCGCACAGCACCGAGCCGTCGGGCCTGTTCCTGACGAACCCCGTGACGCGGAAGTCGCGCGAAATAGTCAGGACGTGGTAGCGGAAGCCCACTCCCTGGACTAGGCCGCGGAAGATTGCGCGTATTCTCGCCATCCCGAGGGGGCGCCGCGCCGGAAAATATAATGGAAACCCCCGCCGCGCCTCAGAAGGCAGTGATCTTCGCCTGCTTCCTCAGGAAGGAGAGGAGCCTTGACTCGCGCAGGACCGCCGCCCTGTCCAGGCGGCTCTCCCTGAAGACGTGGACGAGGGCGTCCTCCAGGCCCGGGAACTCCGCCGGGGGGCCCGCCATCGCGTTCCTTACGTTCTCCCGCACCTGCCACACGCCCAGGGGCGCGTAGTAGGCCGGGCCGATGCTCCGCAGGACGATCACCGCGGCCTGCCTGCCTTTCGAGAGGAGGTATTCGCAGGCGGCGAGGCGCCCGGCGTAGTAGCCTCCGACGACGTTCCTCGCGTAGTCCTTCCTCCCCTCGTGGAACTCCGTGTCCACCATCAGGGTCCCGGACGGGACGTATCCCTCGAGCTGCTCGAAGGCCCAGGCATGCGGCGCGAGTACGACGTGGAACTCGTTGTCCAGGTGGCGGGATTTGAAGACCTGGAAGGATTCCACGGGGGGGAACTCGCGTATCTTCCCTATCAGGTCCTCGGAAACTATCGAGTCGGCTGCGGTTATGCTCCAGCGCGTCGGGACGAGGCGCTTCCCCTGCTGCGACTTCCCCAGCAGCCCGGCCGAGAGGAGGCGCTGGAGGTAGTAGACGTCGAAGCCGTCGCCGAAGAGCTCGCGCGCCGCCTCGGCCGCGGGGAGGTTCTTCTCCGAAAGGATTGAGTCCACCTTTCCCGGGATCTTGGGGTTGGACGTTACCTTCAGGTCGAGGAGCGGGACGGAGAGGCCCATGGGCGAGTTGTATTTGTCGAAGGAGACTGAATCGCGCAGCATCCGTGCCGTCGTCGCCTCAACCTCGGTCGGTGTGACCGCGAGCGCTATCTCGTCGAAATACTCCCGGGCGGACGCGGGCTTCCTGATGTTCGCCGAGAACGACAGGTTGAGGAGCGAGAGGCGCTTCTCGACGACCTGCGGTATCTCGAGGCGCTGCGCGAACCATTTCGACGGGCTGTCCAGGTCCTCGCCTTCCACCGGCGGAGCGAGGACGCCCGCGCGCACGCGCGGATAGCCGTGGTGGCCGACGAAGACAGAGGGCGGCGAGTCGCCGAAGAAGGATCCCTTGGAGACATGCAACTTCACGCGGGGGAGGATCGCCTTGGAATGTATCGGGCAGCGCGAAACGCCGGCCCCCTCGCAGATCCTGCAGCCCATGCGAGAAGCCCCCGGCGGAGGATTTTAAGCGTTGGCCGAAGCATCTTTCCAGTTCCCCGCCGGGTCCCTTTCCTTCGTCCGCGGTCCGCTCAACCCAGGGAGCGGGCGAACCTCGAAAGCTCGTCCGCCGCCCTCTCGCGCAGGCCGTGGAAGAAGTGGTCCCCTTTGGGGACCGCCACGAGCGTCCCTTGCCTCAGCTTCCTCGTCAGCAGTCGCGACTCGGCGAGCGCGATCGCCCCGTCCTCCGCGCAGTGGACGATCGTCACCGGGCACGCTATCCTCCCGGCGAGGCGCAGGGGCTCGCCCTTCCTGCCGGCGATGTCGCCCATGTAGCCGGGGCCAAGCCTCTTCTGGAGCTTGTCGTTGAATGTCAAGAACCCCTTCTTTCGGAAGGCTGCGAGCTGGTCCGCAGAAAACCTCGAGAGCGTGTTGCCGACGTCCGAGCGCGGGGCGAGGAGGAACATGCCAGCGACCCTGCGCCTCGCCGCGTAGTAGAGTGCGCACGCGCCGCCCCTGCTGTGGCCGACGAGGACGAGGCGTGAGAATTTCGCGCGCTTGCGCGCCGCGGCGACGGCCCTCTCGAGCGTCGCGATGTCGCGCGCGTACGTCGTGTCGGAGAACTTCCCGGCGCTCTTCCCGCAGCCGGGGAAGTCGAAGGCCATGCAGGCCCAGCCCAGGGAAAGGAGTCTGGGGGCGAGGTGCTTTTCCCATATCGCCTCCTTGTTCGCGCCGAAGGCATGGCAGAAGACGGCCATAGTCGACGGGCCCTTCCGCTTCTTAGGGAAGATGAGCCTCGCCGAAATCAGGTCCCCCGCCGGGTTCCTGAAACGGAAATCCCGGCTCGTCATGCCTTCTTCGCGCGCGCCCATTCCCCGAGCCTCCCGAAGATGCGTCGCTCCGCCTTTGCTAGGGCCCTCGGATCCCGCGAGCCCGTGAGGAACATCGCCGCCCTGAGCTCGTCCTCGGCGCGCAGGAGGCGCGCCTCTACCCCCTTGCGCCCCGCGCGCGAATACGCCGCGAGGACCGGCTGCGCGATGGAGCAGGCGGCCGCCCCGAGGGCTATCGCCTTGGCGCAGTCCACGCCCGAGCCCATCCCGCCCGAAGCGATGACCGGGACGCCGAGGCCCGAGCACATCATGACGCTTGCGGCCGTCGGTATCCCCCAGCCGGCGGAGAGGAGGGCGTCCCCAGGGACGGGATCGCCGGACCTGATGCGCTCGACGGCTATCCAGCTCGTCCCTCCCGCGCCCGAGACGTCGATTCCCGAGATTCCGGCGTCTATCAGCCTGCGCGCGACGGTCCCCGAGACGCCGCACCCCGTCTCCTTGGCTATCACCGGGACGCCGTCCAGCTCGTCGCATATCTCCGCGAGCCTCTCGATCCCGCGGGAGAAGTTCCTGTCGCCCTCGGGCTGCACGAGCTCCTGCGCCGGGTTGAGGTGGATGAACATCCCGTCGGCTTCGATCGCCTCCATCGCGCGGCGCGCGTCCTTTGGCTTCAGATTGCCCTGCGTGAACTGGGCGAGGCCCAGGTTCCCGAAGACCGGCGAGCGCTTCGCGTACTTCCTCACGCGGAAGGTGTCCGCCGTCCCGGGTTTTTCGAGCATTATCCGCTGGCTTCCGACCCCCATGGCAAGCCCGAGGGCTTCGACGGCCTCCGCAATCGCCCGGTTCATCCTCCCGGCCTCGGGAGTTCCGCCAACCATGCCTGAAACCAGGAGCGGCGCGGAGAGGTTCTTCCCGAAAAGGCGGGTTTTCAGGGAAATTTCACCGTGATCCATTCCGGGAACGGCGTTGTGGAGCAGGACGACGTCCTCGAAAAGAGCCGACTGGCCGCCTCTAACGTCGTTTTTCAAGGAAATTCTGATGTGGTCGGACTTCCTTGATGAAATTTCGCGGCTTTTCGCTTGCATCTTGCGCTCGGGAGAGGGTTTCGGAGTTTCTATAAAAAATTTGGCCCGGAGAAAGTTATATAAGCAAATGGCCCTTGCAAGTCATCATGGACAGTGACGGGAACGAGGCCTCTTCTGTTCCCTCCGACGAATACAAAATCAACAACGTCGTCGTCACGACCCAGCTCGCCCAGAATTTCAACCTCCTCGACGTCCTGAAGAAGGTCCCCGGGTCGGTCTACGAGCCCGGGAACTTCCCGGCGCTGCGCCTGAAGAAGTACGAGGCGGGATTTTTGCTCTATTCCTCCGGAAAAATCGTCTGCACCGGCTCCAAGAGCACCGACGACGCCACAACCAAGGTCCACCAGCTCCAGGACGAGCTCAAGAAGTATGGGATAGCGACGACCGCAAAGCCGCGCATCTACGTGAGGAACATCGTGGCCTCGATTGACCTCAAGCGCGAGCTGAAATTGCACGAACTCGCCTGCCTCATGGAGGAGAGCGAGTACAACCCCGAGTATTTCCCGGGGATGAAGGTTCAGTTCGGGAACACGAGGCTCCTTGTCTTTCGCACGGGCAAGGCGATCCTCCCGGGCCTCGCGAGCGTCGAGGAGATAGAGAAGACCGTCAAGTGGCTCAAGATGCGCCTGCGCTCCGCCGAGACGGAAATAGCCAAGCAGGGCGCGAAGAAGTACGCCTGATCCTCCCGACGTGGCAAAGCGAGCCGAAAAAGGCGCTTATCCGGATGTCGATTTCTCCTGCGACAGGTGCGCGACCTGCTGCGGGGACGTTCCCGGCCACAAAAGGAACATCCTGATGCTCCCGGGCGAGGCCGCGCGGATTTCGGCGGGCGCCGGAAAGGATGTTTCGGAGTTCGCGTCGCGCGCGCGGGCCGGGCCCTACAAGTTCCGCATGAAAAAGACCGGGACGGGCCGCTGCATCTTCCTGGGGAAGGCCAATCTCTGCACAATCTATTCCGGGCGCCCGCTGATATGCAGGGCGTTCCCCTTCGAGCTTCGCACCGACGGCAGCTGGGGGGTCTCTTCCGCGTGCTGCGGCGTCGGGAAAGGGAAACGGGTCCCCGCCAAGTTCTTCCGCGGCCTGGAAAAGCTGGCGAGCGAAGCCTTCGAGGCTTTGTCCGTGCCGGACAGGCACGGGGAAAGGGTTTAATCCGGAGAGCGCCCCAGCAAAGAAGAGATGGTTCCGGAAGAGTTCCTGAAAGCGACAGAAACCCTTGCCAATTCCGAGGCGGACGCGCGCGGGGCGCCGTCGCGCTTCCAGATAGCCCTCTCCGCGGACGTCGGCGATCGGCTCGCAAAGACCCTCGCAGCGGACAGGGAAGTGGTCCGCGCGGGGACGCTCCTCATGGACTGCGGCCTCGGGTGCGCAATGGCCGAGGGGCGCCAGAAGGAGCACGCGCGGATCTCCGCGGAGATGGCCGGCGACCTGATAGCGAGGTTCCCGGAGATATCCGAGGAGGCGGGGGGGCGAAACATCCTCGCCTGCGTCCTCGAGCACCATGGCGGGCGCGCCAGGTTCCATTCCGCCGAGTCCGAGATCTGCTGTAACGCCGATTGCTGCAGGTTCCTAACGGTCGGGGGCGTGATGGGCGGGATGGGGGGGCTGCGCGACATGCCCCTCTCCGGGATGGCGCAGCTCTTCCTTGCCAAGGCCGAGGAGAAATGGGCCGCTCTCTCGATCCCGGCGCTCAAAGAGGAGCTCGAGCCGCAGTACCGGGCGGTCAAGGAGTTCTTTTCCCAGTTCCGCGAATAGGCGCCCGCGGGGGTAACGTTAAAACTGGGCGCCGGCTCCGTGTAGCGCCCAGCCCATAGCCGAGCGTCCACGATAACTGACGCACAACGTCAAGGATGACTGGCCGCGCGAGGGCTGGGCAACAGGCTTCTTTCGGCGAACTAGGATTCGGACAGTTTCGCCGCAAGAAGCCGCTGAGTTAGTGCTCCGCGGGGCACTGGGCAACGCGTTCCTTTGCGCGCCGGGCCTGCGGGCCGTTTTCTGCTACGCTTTGTATCTGTCCACCCTGTTGGCGTAGTCCAGGAGTATTGGGAGGATGTTGCCGGCCCGTATTGTCCCGAGGCCCCCCTTCTGGCAGGAGCTCTCCGAGAACTCCGTGACGCCGTCGCGCCTGATCCCCGGCCCGCAGAAGAGGACCGGGACCGGATCGCCCGAGTGCGCCTTCACCGAGCAGGGCGTGGAATGGTCGCCGGTCACGACGAAGAACACGTCCTTCATCGAGGCGAGCTTGGAGAACACCAGCCTGTCCAAGCGCCTGATGAAGTTGGTCTTGCCCTGGAAGTCGCCGTCCTCGCCGTAGGCGTCGGTGGACTTGAAATGCAGGAAGACGAAATCGTGCGTCTTGAGCGCCTTGATCGCGGCGTCCGCGCGCGCGGAAAGGCTTTCGTCCGAATGCTCGTCCGGATCGCAGGCGAGGAGCTCCATCCCAACGTAGCGCGCGACCCCCTTGTAGAGCGGATAGCCCGCGACGGCCGCGGCCTTGAGGCGGAACCGCTGGAAGAAGGTCGTCTCCGGCGGGGAATAGGAGCCGGCGTTCCTCGTTATCAGGGCGTTCGCGCCGAATTTCTGGCCGGAGAGGAGCTTCTGGACCTTCGCAAGATATGCCGAGACGAGCTTGGCGGTCCTCCTGGCCTTGGGGCTTTTGCCCGTTATCGGGAGCGTCTCGCCGCCGTCGTGCGTCGGGTCCGAATTCGTTATCTCGGGCGAGGCGTCCGAGACGACGAGGCACGCGCGGTAGCCCACGACGTGGAAGAGCCTGATCCCCTTGGACTTGATCCTCGAGTTGATGAAATCGACTATCGGCTTGCCCTCGACCCGGCCGGCGCGCCGATCGGCTATCTTCCTGCCCTGGACCGTCGCGAAGTTGCACCTTATCGCGACCTCGCCCTTCTTCAGGTTCCCTCCCTCGCCGAGGAACTCCAGGACCCCCCTCTCGGGGCATTTCTCGGGCAGGTAGCTGAAGAGGGCGAAATGTGAGACCCCGCTCCCCGCCCGCACCCCGGGCGCTATGGGGTAAGAGAGGGCTGTGATCCCGCGCGCGGCCATGAGGCTGAGGCTTTCGGGCCTGGCGGCCTCAAGGGGCGTGAGGCCCGCGGGCCCCGGCCGGTCGCCCAGGCCATCGAGGATGACCATCATACATTTCCCTCCGCCGTCGCGGGGAACGAGGAATTTCTCGTAGTTTTCGTCCATATCCCCTCCGGCCGCCCGGCAAGTATTTTTAACTAACGGGTGTAATCACCCCCTCAGATGGCAGAGCCCTCCCCGGAGGAGCGCAAAAAGGCGCCTACCGAAGCCGGCCCGGCCCTTCCCGGGGATTCCGCCCTGCAGCAGCCCAAATCCATCATCCAGCTGATGGAGAACTACAGCAAGATAGAGCGAGCGCAGATGGGGATACCGGGGATGGACGACCTCGTCGCAGGGGGCCTGCCGAGAGGCTCCCTCGTCCTCCTTTCCGGCGCCTGCGGCACCGGGAAGACGACCTTCGCGATGCAGTTCCTCTACCAGGGCGCGCAGATGGGCGAGCCTGGGGTCTTCATATCCCTCGAGGAGCAGCCCGAGACGATAATGAGGAACGCGAGCCTCTTCGGCCTGGATTTCTACGACCTCATCCGCAAGAAGATGTTCGCCATCCGCTATTTCGAGCTCTACGACTTCGACAAGCTCAAGAACAACCTCGACGAGATAATAGACGAGATGAAGGCGAGGCGCGTCGTCATCGCCTCCTCCTCGATCCTCGGTCTCTTCTTCGAGGACAAGTACAAGTTCAGGAAGGCGCTCCTGGAGCTAGGGAAGGCCTTCAGGCAGAGGAACATAACGAGCCTCCTCATCTCCGAGGTCCCGGAGGGGTCAGAGACCCTGAGCACCTTCGGCGTCGAGGAGTTCGCGGCCGACGGCGTGATAACCCTGCACTACGCGAAGGTCGGGAACGTCTTCATGCGCTCGCTGTCCATCAGGAAGATGCGCGACACCATCCACTCGATGAAGATACATCCGCTGCAGATAACCGCGCACGGGATCTACGTCTACCCGACGGAAGAGATATTCTAGGGCCGCCGCGCACCGTCGGGCGATGACCCGGGGCGTCCGCGCGAAGGACCGTCGCCGCCGTCGCTTGCCATCGCGGGCGCGTGCCGTCCCGATATAAATGGGTTTTTCCGGGAGGGCCGCCCGCGCGCATTTGCAGCGTGAACAGTCACGTCTGTTCGAACTTGCCCGTTATCGTCCCGCTGTCCGTATGGTTGAGGGTCCCTGCGCCGAAATGGATGCTCGCTGAAAGCGAATAGTATTCCCCGGCGGAAAGGCCCGAGGCGCACGAGGTGACGTTGTAGGTCGCCGGGAGGGCGAGGCTGCCGTCGACGGGGAGGAGGATCGCGGCCGTGACGTTGTAGGCGCAGAGGGAGGTGCCGCCCGCCGCCGAGGACCTGAGTGCAGAGACGTTTGTTATTGTCACGGAATCGCCGAACCTGTTGGCGACGGCGAGGAAGATGCCGCTTGCGTTGAGCTTCCAGTCGCGCAGCTCGAAGGAGGAGAAGCCGGTCGCGCGCTTGTTGGCCCCCCATGTCGAGGGGTTGAAGACCCCGAGGGAGAAGAGGGCGCCGCCGATAATGACTATGATGAGTATGGCCCAGCCATACGTTATCAGGTATTCGAGGGCGCCCTGGGATCTGCGAAGAAAGGGAGACCGGTGCGCCATCGCGGCGGATAGGGCGCGGGCCGGCTATAAATCGGTTGTGAGGGGGGTGAAAAATAAGGGAAACTGGGGCCCCGGAGGGGGCCCCGGTTCCTGCCGCCTATTATTCGTACTTGCTAGTCAGGGTCCCGGTGTCGACGTGGGTGAGGGACCCGGCGGTGAAGTAGATCTGCACGGTCGCCGAGTAGGTCTTCCCGGCCGCGTAGGGCGAGGGGAGGCACAGGTTCGTCCCGGTGGACGGCAGGGTCGCCGAGCCGTCGGAAGTGAGGAGGCTCCCGGACGAGTTCTGCCAGCACAATCCGGAGACGCCGGTCAGGGCCACCGAGACGTTCGTGACGTTTATCGTGTCGCCGAACTTGTTGGCCACTACCAGGTTCAGGCCGGTGGAATTTATCTTCCAGTCGCTCACCTGGATGCTGGAGAAGCCGGTCGCGCGCTTGTTGGAGCCCCATGTCGAGGGGTTGAAGACCCCCAGAGCGAAGAGGGCGCCGCCGATTATGACAATAATCAGGATAGCCCAGCCGTACGTTATCAGATATTCCAGTGCGCCTTGAGCGCGTCTTTTTGCCATGGTGGACAATCAAGGGTGCATTTGCGTATTTATGTCTTGGCCCGGAAACCGCGGGGAGGAGGGGTGCGGGCGGCGGCTGGAAGCGGGGAAAAATGTGGAAAGAAAAAGATGGGGGGCGGCCCGAGGGCCGCCCGGTTACGCTCGCCTGGGCCTCGATGCTCCGAAGAGTATCTGAGCTTAAGCCTCGACCTTGCCCGTTATCGTCCCGCTGTCGACGTGGGACACTCCGGTCGGGGTCACGTACTGGATCTGCACCGTCAGGGTGTAGGTCTTGCCGAGGCCCGCGAGGCCGCAGTTGTCTGCCGTTCCACCGTACGTCCCGCTCATCGAGCCGGACGCGGGGATCGTCTTCCCGCTTTCGTCGACATTGAGCGTGTTCGTCGCGTTCAGCGGCAGGAGGCTGAACGTGTAGTTGGAGAAGCAGGGGGCTGCCGCGCCGGCCGTCGTCATGTTGAGGCCGGTTATCGTTATCGTGTCCCCGAGCTTGTTCCCGAGGACGAACGAGGCGCCCGTCGGCCCGATCTTCCAGTCCTTGACCTGGATCGAGGCGAAGCCGGTCGCCCTCTTGTTGGACACCCAGCTCGACGGGTTGAAGACCCCCAGAGCGAAGAGGGCGCCGCCGATTATGACAATAATCAGGATAGCCCAGCCGTACGTTATCAGATATTCCAGTGCGCCTTGAGCGCGTCTTTTTGCCATCTTGTCTTTCACCTATATTTTCACTTGGTTCAGTGCCATTTAGCGTGGCTGACTAGGGAATAGCTCTCAATCGGTATAAAAGCGTTTATCGGCCAAAACTGGCGGCAGTTCTAGATAGCCGATATTTCGACGGTAATTCGAAACGTCTTACTGTATCAGGGTGCCGATGCTTCCGGACACGAAGCTCCTCACGATGAGGAAGGTGACGATGCCCACGAGTACCAGTATCGGCGCGTATTTCAGGCCCGCCTTGGCCTTGCCCTGCTCTATCAGGCCCAGGGTTATGCCGCTGATTATGGCCGACGTTATGATGCTTGCCAGGGAATACTGGATCATGAACGGGATGGAGATTGAGACCTGGGAGAACTTTATCGGGCTCTTGGAATAGACGTCCGTCGTGAACGCCGAGGGGTCGATTCCCGCCGAGATCCTCGTCATGCTCTCGACGAGGAACGTGGAGATCGCGTAGAGGGCCGGGCCCCCTATCCCCACCGCGAGGAAGATGAATATGACGTACATCATGACCTGCGAGCGCACCTCGCTCCTGAGGGTTGAGGCGTTCCTGATGTCCTCGGCAGTCTCCTCCAGGAGCGTCGCGAGCTCCCCGCCCGACCTTATGCCCTCGGCGATGAGGTTCGTCGTCCTTCGCACGAGGACGGAATTGATGCGCTCGTTCATCCCCAGGATGGCGTCCGCAAGGTCCTTCCCCGTGACCGCCTGCTTGGCTATCCACTTTATCTCCTTCTCGAGGACCCCGAACTCGGGGCGCGCGGCCATGAGAAGGGCCTTGTCGGGCGTCAGGCCCGCACGGATGTGGGACGCCGTGAGCTGCAGGGCGTCTGGGAGAATGTCGTCGGCGAAATTGGCCTTCCTGTCGACTGTGTAGGAGAGGAAGAGGTAGACGATCGCCTGCACGGCGAAGAAGGTGGTGGGGACGAGGGCGAGGCCGAGGAGAGCGTTGAGCGAGAAGAGTATCGTCGCGAAGAGCGCGACGAACGGGGAAGCGATGAAGCTGTAGAAGATGGGCGCGCCTATGAGGACGGAGGGCTCTATCTCGATGTCGGAGAAGGCAAGCATCTTCTGGACGTGCTTCCTGTAGGAGGCGGGTGTGAGGCCCGCCAGCGAGATGTATATGCGCCGCATGAGGCCGTAGCCGTATCCGGAAGTGGCGGCAGGGGCGCCGCCGGGCCTGGCCTTCGCGGCCTGGGCCAGGTCATCAGACATCTATCGCCGGCCTCCTCGTCTTTATGACGCCTATTATGAAGTACTGGCAGACGACGACCATCCCGTACACTATGTAGAAGACGGGCTTGCCTATCTGCAGAGAGGACATGAGCTGGGAGAGGACTATCATTATCGATATCCCCAGGGTCGGTATGATTATCGTTATCATCATGTAGCCCAGGGCCAGGGGCGACAGCTCGCTCCCGTACTTCCTTATCGATATCTTCTGCTCGGCCGAGAGGGTGTTCACGATGTTCGTGAGCGTGCTCCCGATGTCGGCGCCCGCCCGCATGGAGCTCGCTATCTGCCAGAGGGCGCGCCTGAAATAGACCGAGGTGTTCCTGTACGCGGCCTCCTCCAGGACCGCCACTTCCCCCTTGCCCGCGTTTATCTCCGAGACTATCCTCCTGAACTCCTCGGAGACGAGGCCGTACCCGCCCTGGGAGATGCCGCGCATCGACTCGAAGAGGCTTATCCCCGAGCGTATCTTGATGAGGAGGTGGCGGAGGGCGAAGAGGAGGTCCTTGTCTATCTCCTTCGCGCGCTTCGTCACGAGAAGCTGCGGGTAGAGCGTGAAATATACGAACTGGAACCAGCCCATGAAGGCGCAGAGGAGGAGGAGGATCAGCATCGTCCTCGCCTCGAAGCCGAAGATCTTCCCCGCTATCGGTATCAGGGCGATGAAGGGGAGGACAAAGGTCCCGGCGGCTATGACCAGGGCGTATGCCAGGTATTCGCGAAGGGACAGGGGGATCCCCGCCTGGACGAGGAGGATCTTGAGGTTGGGGTTCGTCTTCTCGAATGCCTCGGCGATCCCCAGGAACCTCTTGGAGAGCTTGAGGATGGGCTTCTCGAACTTCATCACTGCCTGCGCCATTTTCGCCTAGTCCAGGACCTTCACCTCGCCCACGAGCTCGGATGCGCCCCTTCCGGCGGAGACGACGGACATGAACTCCAAATGGTTCGTGTAGTACTCGCTTATCAGGCGCCCGATCTGGTTCACGTCCACGACCTTGTTCGCGATTACCCATTTGAGGACGTTCTGCTTCTCCAGGAGGTCCTCCTCTATCTCGCGCGTGGAGAGGCCGGTGTGCAGGGAGAGCTTGTCGAAGAGGACAATGCTGCGATCGACCGGCTCGACGAGGTCGGTCTTGGGCTTCCAGCGGTAGAGGACCCGGGCCTTGGTGCCCTCGGTCTTCCCCCCCGCTCCGCTCTCCTGCTCGGGGAGGATCTCGGCTATCTCAAAGGTGCGCCTTATCCCCCGGCGCCTGTCGCGGAACATCACGACGATGAGGTCCAGGGACGAGAGCATGGACGGGGCGATGGAGATCGGAGGGCTCGTTATCCGCCTTATCGTCTGGTCGGCGGTGTCGGCGTGCAGCGTCGAGTAGACGGAGTGGCCCGTCATCATCGCCTCGAAGAGCACCTCCGCCTCCCTCTGGCGGCGGATTTCGCCGAGGACTATCCTGTCCGGCCTCATGCGCAGGGAGTTGACCATCAGGTCCAGCATCGTCACCTCGCCCTTGCCCTCCTGGTTGGGCTCGCGCGTGGTGAGGGGCACCCAGTGGAGGAACTCGGGGAGGTTGAGCTCGCGCGTGTCCTCGATGGAGATCACCCGGTGGTTGGGCTGCACGAACGAGAGGAGCATGTTGAGGGCGGTGGTCTTCCCCGAGCCGGTGCCCCCGGAGACGATGTAGGAGAGCTCAAACTGCATCGCGAGCCACAGGAGGCTCGCCGCCTCGAAGCTTATCGAGCTGTTCGTTATGAGGTCCGTCACCGTCCAGGGCCGCCTGCGGAACTTGCGGATCGTTATCGTGTTGCCCTTGGAGGATATCGGGAAGAGTGTGGCGTTCACGCGGTCCCCCGTCGTGAGGTGCGCGTCCATCAGGGGGGAGAGGACCGTTATCTGGCGCCCGACCCTGCGGCCTATCGTCGAGGCGTAGTTCTCGACCTGGCTCTCGTCGGACAGGACGACGTTGGTCTTGAGCCAGCCGACCTGCTTGTAGAACACCCATACCGGGTCGCCGGCGTGGTTGATCACGATCTCCTCCAGGCCGTCGTCGTTGAGGAGGAACTCGATGTTCCCCAGGCCCAGCATCTGGTGGACAAGGAGGCCGCAGAGGACATCCGTCTCCTCCTGGGTGAGGCCAGGTAGCTCCTTCTTGAGGAGGCCCGTGGCCTGCTGGCGGAAGCTCACCTTGAGCGCCTCTATGGATTTCTGGTCGAGGGATTCCTCAAGCTTTATCTCGACCGCCGCGAGGAGCTTGGCCTCTATCTCCTCCATTATCGCGCGCGTCCCCTCGGCGAGGCGTGGAATCGAGAGGATGTACCTGGGGACGAAATCGGCGCGCGTGCGCACTATCGAGACGTTGGCCCGCACCTTCTCGGATTCCAGCGAGTAGGATTTGATCGTCGAGAGGATCAATGCGGCCTCCTTCCTGGCCGGCTGGGGCGCTGTCGCTGCCATCTCCCCTCAGGCGACCCCCTTCTTCGCGTCCGGAGGGTGCATCTTAACGAACGGCTTGTCGAACGGGTTCTCGGGGTAGACGAGCTTAACTATGCCCTTCTTGTCCAGGATCAGGGCCCAGTGCTCGACGGTGTCCTGGGTTACCTTGAGCGCCGCCGCGGCTTCGGCGAGGTTGACTTGCTTTTTCTCCCGGATTAGCTCGAGGAACGCGTCAACCGACGTCCGCATCACGCCCACCGGGCCACCGCCTTCCACCATTCTCCTTCGGTAGCACTCGTGCCAGTTCTATTTAAAAAACGCTACTGGCGGCGGGGCTCAGGTCGTGAGGGTCCTGTTCGCCGCAGTAACGCCATAGAGGGCCTCGTGGGCGGCGTCGACCTTGAACCAGGTGTAATAGAGCCCCCGCACGCCCTTTCCGGCCACGGTGGCGTTCTGGAAGTAGAGATAGTCGACTAGGGTCGTGTTGGAGTAGGCCGGGAGGCTCTTGTCCTGCAACTCCGGGAGGGACACTATCGTCTCCAGGCCGTAGACGCGGGTGTTGTTGAAGTGCAGCTCAAGGCGGTCCAGGAACCCGGGGCCGCCGGAGGATGCGACGTAATACTCCTCGTTTATCGTGTCGTCCAGGCGGTCCAGCGCAGTCTTGTTCCAGAGGGCCCTTGAGGTCGCGTCTAGGAAAGCGTAGGAGCCGTCCGGCAGGCGCGAGACAGCGCCGGCCGCCCCGTTCAGGTAGTTGGCCGCCGAGAGGCTGACGTTGAGCTCCGTTACGACCGCCGCGAAGAGCGACTGGGTCGTGGAGTTGATCGCGCTGCCGTTGACGACGACGAGGATCTTCGCGCTCTTGTTGGCGATCGCCCAGGCCGCCGCGTTGTTGGCGGCGAAGGCGGTCCAGCCCGTGACGGCGCCCGAGGCGTTCTGCCCGGAGACGAGGTGGGCCGAATAGTTGGAATACGGGGAGATCGAGATCGTCCGCGGGATGAGCCCCGCCGTCTCGAAGGAGTAGAACGGGTCCGTGAAGTTCTCTATCGAGACGACCGCGCTCTTGTGAAGGATCCTTGACACCGATGCCCTGGTCCCGGGGGAGGAGACGTTGAGGGAGATCGTCGCGTTCATCAGGAGGTCGAAGCTGTCGTACTCGCTAACGGAGAAGTTCGCCATCTGCAGCTTGACGTCCAGGCCCGCGGCCAACCCCCTCGCCTGCATGTTGGAGAGCCAGTAGGAGATTGTGTTGGCGTCCATCAGGGGCTCGGCCGTGCCGTTGATCGTCCCGTTCGTTATGAGCTCCTCAAGGGTCGCTTCGGCGTCTGGCAGGATGGTCCCGTTTATCATGTGGTTCACGGCGCTCACAATCGCGCGCCTGCTCGAGACGTCCAGGGCCTTGTCGTAGTCGCGGTCCACCGTCGAGACGAAGCTTATCATGAAGTCGCTGGAGAGCTTGTTCACCGTCGAGCGCTCGCCCGTGTTTAGGAGGGCGGACTGGCTCAGGGTCAGCACTACGAGGAGGGAGAAGAGCATTATCGCGATGATGCTGTAGACGAGGCCCTTCCTGCTCCCGCCCCTCATGTCCCTATGATCACCTTCAGTTCCGAGGGCCCCCACAGCCACGAGATCCCGGCGATGTTCGCGATGTCGCTGGCGGGCGTCCCTGTTATGTTGTAGGGCGCGAGGGCCGCCTGGAGGCGGGCCCGCGCGTCCGCGTCCGCGGCGCTCGTGTTGGCGAACGCGTCGCCGTACGGGACGCTCGCCGGGACGAGGATCGTGTACTCGATCGTCGAGTTGGTCATTATGTAGTTGCTGCTCGAGCCCCCGTCGAAGCCATCGCGCGTCCTCAGTGAATTGATGCCCCCCACCTGCAGGCGCGAGAGCGGGATGTAGATCGTGCCCGGGATGTTCCTGGAGTTGGGGGACTTGAAGATCTGGTTGACCGACCAGCGGTAGTTGGGGTACCCCTGCCAGCTCGGGGGGGCCTCGGGCGGGTGCCAGGCGGCGACCGCGTTCTTGTAGGAGAACCTCTGGACGTCGTGGTAGTAAGCCGAGACGAGCGTCGTGTTCGCTATCGTGAAGTTCGCGTTCTTCGTGAGGGCATCCCCCTGCCCGTCGAGGCGGTCGATCTCCAGGACCTGCGTGTAGGGCACGTAGTTGAACTTCACTATTGGGTTCGCCAGCGTGTAGTTGACCTGCACGTAGCTGTTCCCGGAGATGTTGGTGTACCCGGCCGCCCCGTCGACGGGGAGGTCGACGCCGTTCCCGCCCGTGTCGTCGTCGCCGGCGATGTCAAGGTACACCGCGACGGTGTTCGTTTGGCCCGACGAGTGGCCCGTCGCGTTCTGCCACACCCACCGCGTTATGTTCTTCAGGATGCCGGCCCCGTTCAGCGTGGCTATGCAGACGGCGCAACTCCCGCTGCCGCTCGTGTAGTTGTACCACACCCGGTTGTTGTTCACCCATATCTCGCCGCGCTTGTTCACCCCGTCGGCCTTGACATACACCCACACGTCGCTGATCTTGGCCCCCTCTGGTATGTTGAACGGGGAAATCTCCCAGGCGGCTGGCCGGCCGTAGACCTCCGTGAGGTTCGTCCTTTCCACGACCGGGTTCCCCTGCACGAAGTTGGTCTGCCTGTTGTCGTTGTAGTTGAGCGTGAGGAGCATCCCCGGATGCGTGTGAGTGTGGTAGTTGGTGGGCGTCCCCAGGGTCACCTTCACCGCGTTCTGGCCGACGACGAAGTGCGAGGCGTTGAGCGTTATCTTGTCGTAGCAGGCGTTGACGGGGTGGTAGCACTCGTTCCCCACTGGTATCGGATCCGAGAGGTTGTTCACCCAGACGTAGGCCCACCCGCCCTCCTCGTGGAAGGAGAGGGCTAAGATCGCGGTGAGGTTGTCCACCGAGGAGAGGTTCACGTACTTGACGAACGTGAGGTTCCCATACGCGGTGGGCCAGTACGCGGAGCTGAAGCCGCTCCCGAGGGTCGCTATCTCGATTATTTCGGTCACGTTCCCCCGCGCGTTCCCGAGCCACGCGCGCGATATGTAGCCGCTCGTGGGCATCCCGGAGAGGTAGCCGGAGACTATCGAGCGGGTGACGACCTCCGTACCGTGGCTCACGTTGTTGAGGAGGAGCGTCTGGTTGTTTATGAGGATCTGGTAGTAGACGCGCGAGGGGAGGAAGGCGGAGAAGAGGTTGTTGAGGATGTCGGATGCGACCGTGATGTTGCCGCCCGCGTAGAGGGAGCCGACTATATCTATCAGCCTCTTGTCGGCGTCCTCGGGCCGGATCGTCCCGTTGAGGACGTAGGCGTCTATGCGCGGGATGCTCCTCGCCTCCGAGACGCGCGTCTTCTCTAGGACCGTCGCGGCGTCCCTAGATATCGCCGAGAGGTAGATGTACTTGCCGCTAGGGAGGATTGATGCGCGCTGGATGGAGGCGAGGGCGACGATCGCGACCGCTATTATCACCACCGCGAACATCGCGTCGAGGGTGAAGACGAAAGCCCGCCTGCCGCCGCTGCCGCCCGCCGCGCTCCCCCTCATCCCTTCCATACGATCACCTTCAGTATCGCAAGGCCCCGGGCGCTCCCGTTGTCGTAGAGGACCATCCTGGAGACAGGTATCACGGCGCTCGCGTTGCCGGGCGGGTAGGAGCCGTAGGAGAAGATCGTCGCGTTCGTGACATAGGAGAGGTTCAGGAAATAGTCCATGCCCCCCAGGAGCAGGTTGTCCTTCGTGTCGGCGTACGTCATGTTGCCCATCGAGCGGACCTTGGAGTAGGAGAGGACCCCCTCCTCGGAGGCGAGGCCTATAGTCACGGCAGTCTCGTTGGTCCAGTTCGCGGGCACCCCCTGCGTCCTCACGAGCTCGTCTGAGAGGAGGGCCGCCGTCTCCTGCGCGTCCTTGAGGGACGCGGACGCCGCCGCCTGTCCCTTTATCCCGCCGTAGATGGTGAAGAAGATCAGGAAGAACACCATAAAGGAGACGATGCTCGCGACGAAGTCCATCGAGAAGACCTGGCCTTGCCTTGCCGCCGGAGCGCGCGCGCTAGGAGACAATCACTTGCCCCCCTGCGTTGGATATCACGTCCGTGCCCGGATGCACGGAGCCCGTCACGGACGCCGGAAGTATCTTGGCCGAATAGGAGAGGTCGAAGCCGTAGAGCTTGAGGTAGAGGTGGCCGGAGGAGGCGGTTATGTTGTACTGGTAGGAGCCGATCCTTTGCGGGAGCGTGAGGTTCGCCGAATAGCCGTCTCCGCCCAGGTACACCTGGTTGATCGCCGACGCGAGGGAGGTCAGGGCGTTCTTGGACTCGGCGAGGAGGAGCTCCTCGGCGGACGCCGCGCGCTCGCGCAGGTATATGCCGCTTGCGACGGCCAGGACTATCAGGACGAACCCGACGAGGGCGAGGAACTCAAGAGAAGCCTGTGACGTTGACAATTCCCGTGGCCTCCGCCTTGACAATGAGCTTGTAGGTGCCCTCCGTCGTCGGGAGGGATCCGGAAAGGGGCGTTTTGGTGGGCTCGACGACATCGGTGTGGGCCGAGCCGAGGGCGAGGATGTAGACCGTCTCGTTGCTCAAGAGGGAGTAGTTGGAGACGCCGGAGGGGACATAGACCGTCACGACGACGGATGCCGGAGCGCCCTGGACGTAGACTAGGTCCGCTGACTGCACTATTCTCTGGAGGGCGGTCCTCGCCTGGGAGACCCGCAGGTCGTCCTGCTGCGCCTGTATCGCGCGCAGCATCGACATCCATAGCGGGGCGAGTATCAGGAGGACGAGGGCGGAGACTATCAAGAATTCTATTGATACTTGGGAGACCCTGCGGCCGGCGGGGCTACTCTTCACAGCGAGCGGGCCTGTTTTTTCGATTAAATAGGTTTGGCCTTGGGCTTCTTGGCGCCGGCTTCTTTCTCCATCTTGAGGTGCGGGAGGACCACCAAGAAGAGGGTGGCGAGAGCGAAGAGGGCCTGGGCCGCAAGGGTTTCCGCGGTCAGGCCCCAGGCGAGCGCGGTTTCCGGGACGATATGCGCCTCCTGGAACTCGTGGACCGCGGTCCCCGAGAAGGAGACTGCCAGGACCACGAGCACCGCGCCCGTCGCGAGGAAGAGTGTCTTCAGCGGGAGCCTCGCCTCGAGCTTCAGGAGCAGGACCGATGCGACCGCAAGGGCCGCGATGCCTGCGGCGAGCCCGAGCGCCAGGGACCCGTTCGTGAAACTGCTCCTTCGCCAGATAGGCACGGACAGCCTGCGCCACGCCGACATCGTCTCCGAGCTCATCGCGTCCTCGGGAAGGTCCGGCGGCAGCGGCGCAGCAGCCACGGCCGAGGAGTCGCGCGTCCTCGTCTCGTCGGTCCTAGAGCAGGAGGAGCGGGCGACGGACGCCTCCGTCCAGGGGGTGATAGTCTCCGGCCACCCCGCGATCCTCGCCCTGCTCGCGTCCACGGACTACGACGAGGAGAAGCACAAGAGGCTCCTGAAGCTGGCGTTGAAAAAGAAAATGGGATGACGCGGGCGCGCCGAGAAAGCCCTCGTCGGAGGGCTCCTGAAGCTGGCGCTGAAAAAGAAAATGGGATGACGCGGGCGCCAAAAGGGGCCGGCCCTCCGAGGGGGCGCCGTTTTTTTAAGGGGTGTGGGCGGCTTTCCCTGGATGCCGATAGGGATAACGCCTGAGCTCGAGGAAGGGAAATGCTTCGTCTGCGGGAAGGGGGGTGTGAAGGTGCGCGTCTTCTTCGATTCGGACAAGGGCCTCGACGCGAAGGTCTGCCAGGAATGCGCGCAGGGCTCCAGCCTCACCGCCCAGGATCTCCTCGCCAAGTTCGGGAAGCCCATGAAGGGGCGAGCGGGCGTCGCGATACTCCCGCGCGAGGACTGGCTCAGGGCAGAGGGCGAAGCCCGGGCAGAGGGCGAGAAAGCGGAAGGGAAATAGGGGATCCCTTCGCTTACCGGGCGAGCAGCGGGTCTATCGCCCGCTTGAACTGGTCTATCGGGAGGGCGCCCTCCATCTTCTTCCCGTTGACGAAGAACGTTGGGGTCGCCTGGACCCCCAGGCAGACGCCCTCGTTCATCTGCGCCTGGACGAGCGGCCCCTTCGCGCCCCCGTCGAGGCAGGAGTCGAATGCCGTCCTGTCCGCGCCGACCTCACCCGCGAACCTCTTCAGGGCGTCGGTGTTGGGGCTGCTAGGAAGGAGCGCCGCCTGGTTTGCGAAGAGCTTGTCTTGGTAGGCATCAAAGAGCCCCTGGTCGCGCGCGCATTCGGATGCCTCGGCGGCCTTCTGGGCCGAAACGCCGTGGATTATGAAGTGCTCGTAGACGAAGCTTATCCTGCCTCCGTAGTACGCCTTCAGCTCGCTCACGGTCGGGGCGGCCCGCGCGCAGTAGGGGCAGAGGAAGTCGGAGAACTCGACAACAGCCACCTTCGTTCCGCCGTCGGTGTAGTTGGCGTACCAGTCGGACGGGCAGGCCGGGTTGTTGCTGTTGCTCCCGCCCTTCGGCATCGAGAGGAACACGAACGCGACAAAAAGGACGAAGAGGACGCCGAGCACGACCTTCAGGGCCGTCCCGGACCCGGATTTCTTGCCGTCCTTGCCGCCATAGAAGTCGAGCTTGCCCTGCGCCATCCCGCGGCGGTCCCGGCTCCGTTTAAAACGTTTCGCGAGGAGCCATCGAAGCGCCCCCTCCGGAAAAACTTTTAACGGCGGCCCGGAGCCTGCCCGGCACAATGGCAGACCTCGCCCAGATACTAGCAATGCCGGTGGTCAGCTTCTTTGCCGTCGTGCTCGCCGGCCTCGTCTCCTCCAAGGTCGGGATGTTCCTGATAGACAAGGTCGTCAGGAAGCTCACCGAGAAGACGAAGACGACCCTCGACGACCGGCTCCTCGAAGCCCTCTCCGGGCCGATACAGCTGGGGATTGTCGCGATCAGCGTATACGTGGCCCTCAGGGTGACCGAGGGGGTCTCGGCCTACACCGAGTACGTCAACAAGGCCGGCTACATCGCGCTCGTCTTCTTCGTGACGTGGATGCTCTCGCGCACGGTCGGGGCCTTCATCGGCTGGTACGCCGACAAGATGGAGGAGAGGGAGGGCGGCAAGGCCTTTCTCTCCAAGCAAATACTTCCGTTCTCAAGCAAGGCGATAAGCATACTCATCTTCCTCGCAGGCATCATAGTCATGCTGAGCTATCTCGGTGTCGAGATAGCCCCGCTCATAGGGAGCCTGGGGATCGCGGGCCTCGCGGTCGCCCTCGCGCTCCAAGAGACGCTCTCCAACTTCTTCGCGGGCCTCTACTTCCTCTTCGACAAGCCCTTGCGCGTCGGGGATTTCATCACCCTCTCCGAGGCGCAGGGGGCGACGCAGCTCGAAGGCGTCGTCGCCGAGATCGGCTGGCGCAACACGAAGCTCAGGATGCTCAACGGCTCCCTGATACTGATACCGAACGCCAAGCTCGCCCAGAGCACCTTCACGAACCGCTCCCTGGAAGGGGAGGAGTTCGCGGACTCGGTGGACGTCGGCGTGAGCTATTCCAGCGACCCGGAGAAGGTCCTCAGGATCCTGAAGGCGGCGGCGGCGAAGACCATAGAGGGGAGCCCGGACGCGGTGAAGCGCGAGCCCATAGTGCAGATAGCGGACTTCAAGGACTTCTCAATAAGCTTCAAGGTGATCTTCTTCGCGAAATCTTACAAGACGCGCGGCCAGGTGAGGAACGCCCTGATGTTCTCCGTCTTCAAGGCCCTGAAGGACAACGGGATAGAAATACCCCTCCCGACGCGCGTGATAATAAACCGGCCCGCCTGAGCAAGGGGCCGCGCCCGCGCTTCAGCTGAATATGGCGCTCTTCGTGACCAGCTGGTCCAGGGACGCGTAGATCTGCGTCGCCTCGAAAGATGTCACGAACTCGGTGTGCGGGAAGGAGCGTATGTCGTCGATCGCCCGCCCGGTCTCCTCGTGCGTCGCCTCGATCTTGAGGATCACGTCGAACATCCCGTTGAGCGCCGTCGCCGCGACGACGCCGTAGATCCCGAGGAACGTCTTGCACGCGTCAGAGATGTCGTGCGGCTCGGAGGATTTGAGCTGTATCAGGCAATACGAGCGCATCTTCTCGCGCTCCTTCTTCCCTCTGCTTTCGCCGGGCGATGCCGAAATGCCGACAGAATGCTTGTTATCCTGTTCCACGGAAAGCCCTTTCTCCCGTTTCTCTAAGCTATACTCATTATATAAAGGTTACTTCAAGCCGGCGCCGGGGGCATAGCGTCCCTCTCAGAGGACGACGGGAAAGGAGCCGAAAACTGCCTGCGGCGGGCCCCGATGAAGCGGTTCTTGCCGGGCGCTCTATCTGGCTGCGACGTCGGCGACCGCGATGTCTGGCCTCGCCCTGAGGATGTCTTGTGGGGAGATCTTGACGGAGGCGTCCGGGACGCCCGCCGAAAGGAGGACCTTCTGGAAGGAAAAACAGGTCTTGTCGGCCAGGGCGGGAAGATGGGCGGTGAGCGGGACTCCTCCTATCTTGTGGCCCGTGAGGGTGGCGACTTCGGGCGCCTTGGCGAGCCTCGCGCGCTCGCCCAGGATCTTCTCAAGTTTCCCCTCGTCCACCTTGGCGTCGGCCGGGATTATGACGAGGGACGCCTTGCCGCTCCTCCCGACGAAGGTCAGCGTCTTGAGGACCGCGTCCTTCCTGACGCCGACGAGGGGCGCGACGTCCTCGGCGCGCCTGCCGTAATCCTTGTGGAGGACGAGCTCGCAGGGGATCCTCCGCTCGGCAAGGAGCCTTGCGAAATCCTCCATCCCTCCGGCGGCCTTCCTGGCGGCGCTCTTGTGCATCGTTTCCGCTCTTCCTCTACGAAGGTGGGCCTCATCGGCCCGCATTTAAAGCAATTGAGGGGGGTTCGGGAGGGCGGGGAGGGGCCGCGCGTGAAAACTTAAAAACGGGCCTCGGCTCTTCCCGGCCGAAAGGAAAGAAATGGGCGGCGATTCTCCTATTGGGCAGCAAGGGGACGAGGGGCAAGAGCAGTGGCAGCCCGAGCAGCAGCAGGCTTCCGGCGAGGGGCAGGCGCCGCCGCAAGCAGGGCCCCAGCAGCAGGGCCAGCCCGGGGCGCAGGAAGGCGAGGGCCGAAGGCGCTTCGGGAGGTTCAAGCCTCTGCGCGTCGGCGAGGAGCTCGATGTCAAGATAGAGACAAAGGGCGAGAAGGGGGACGGCATCGCCAAGGTGAAGGGCCTCGTCCTCTTCGTCGCGGGCGGCGAGCCCGGCCAAGACGTGCGCGTCAAGGTCGTCAGGGTCTTCAGGAATTTTGCGGTAGGGGAAATAATCGCCTGAGGCGGGTTCGCAGATGCGCGCTCCGCTGAGCACGCGAAAATGATGGCGCAAGCCCGCGGCTAGCGCTTCCTGAGCGTTTCCGAAAAGGGCACGACCACCATCCTGTTCATAAGGTCTGTCACCGCTTCCAGGCAGTCGCCGACCTTCCGTGGCTTCACGACGGGCTTCCCCGCGTCGCGCATCATCGCTTCCGCGAGGGGGCGGTCGCCTATGATGATCATGCCGTCGCAGGAGGCGCACATGGCGTCCAGCGACTGTAGCTCTGTCTGGTGGCGCACCCGCACCTCAAGGTCCTTCCCGGCGCCCTTGTCCTTCCTGGGGAACTCGAAGGAGATGTGGCGGAAGTTGGGGATCTTCTCCCCGGCCGAGATCGCCTCGGCGCCGGTCTCGGTGTTCTCCAGCAGGACGACGGCCCCGCGCCTGGCGCACATGGAAGCCGCCTCGCGCACGAGCTCAAGGTCCCCGCCGTCCCCCAGAAGCGCTACCTGGATCCGCCGCAAGGCCTATCCTCTCCTTGGGCCCCTTGTCACTTGCCCCTGATTCTCCAGTGGCTCGAGGGGTATTTGTAGAACTTCTTCCCTTCTGTCCTGGAGCCGTAGATGTATCCGGCGGCGATTCCCAGCACGAGCGAGACTCCCAAGACGACGAGAACCTCGAAGTTTCCTGCCATCCCCTCAGTCCTCCCTCAGCCTCTTCTTCCCGGAGAGGTAGTCGTACCTGCTGCCTTCGCCCTTGTCCTCGGCGAAGAACTTCCCGAGGTAGAAGCCCACGAAAAGCCCGAAAAGCCCGGCGAGCACAAGCTCCCAGGGGACCGACAAAACGAAACTCCAGATTGCCTGCAAAGCGTCCGCCATATCCCCCTTCCATCGGCCCCTTTCGGTAATTAAGGTTTCGGAAGGCGGGCTGCGGGGGGCGCGGAGAAAAGCGTTTATTAATGGGAAGCGAGGGGATAGCTGCGGAAGGAACAAAGAAATGGCTCCCTGGTTCCAGGTCGGCTTCTTCGTGATAATCGTCTCGACAACCGCCGCGCTGATAACCGGGAAGCCCGATCCCGTCCTGTGGGGCTTGCTCTTCTTCATCGGAGTCACGACCCTCGCATACGCGGGCCTCGGCACTTCCAAGAAGGTCATAAAGCGCAGGATGTGACTTGACTTGCCCGTCCCGGGACGGCGCCTAGAAGCCGTAAATCCTCAAGAGAAGGAGCGTTATCGGGTCTCCGAAGGCAACGGTCAGGACGAGCGCCAGGGGGAAGACGGGCACGAACGGGATTCCCTCTTTAACGACTATTTCCCGGCCGTCCAGCGTTCCGGCTGAAAAGGCATGTTTTATCGCAGCGATGTCGGTTTTTGTAAGCCCGGGGCTCGAAGCGGACGCGATAACCCTTCCCCGGGCGGTTACGTCCTTCACAAGCCAGTCTTCCACGCGAAGGTCTCCGGGAGAGATTTTTTTCACGAAAATATCGGATTCCACGGACTTTGAGAGCATTATCAGCAGGATAATCAAGAATAGGGAGATGTTGAGGAAAGAACCTGCAATTCCAACCAACTTGAGCGAAATAAGGGATATTGCAAGAGTTATAGATAAAATAAGCCAATTCTTGCGGACTTGCTGGACGAAGACCTTCTTGAGGCTGGGGCGCGTGAGGAAATAATAGAGGATCCAGAGGAGGCCGTAGGCCGAACCGACGACGAGGATGTTCACGATGAAACCGAGCCAGAAGGGCATGAGGCTCGCGGCCGCCGCTGCCCGGCGGGGGAAGGCCTGCGCAAGATCGGCGGGAAGCGTTCCGAAAGCCGCACCCAGGCCCACGAGCAGGAGGAGGTCCCCGCCGCCCCACTGCTTGAGGCCGTACATGACGAGGCCGAAGATGAGGAAGCCGCAGGAGACCGCGAAGGGGACGAGGAAGAACGCGGGATCGGTCGACCAGACGGAATAGAGGAGCCTTATCGCGAGGGCGGCCGCGAAAAGCCCGAGGGAAAGCTCGTCTGCCACCTCGCGCGTCCTCATGTCGCTGAAGCTTGCGAACGCGAGGAACGCGAGGGTCACGAGGAGGAGGACGAACCCGACTGCCATGGGAAGAAGGTTAGTCCCAGAGCTCCTTCCTCGCGCGGCGCACGTCGGAAGCGGTCACTACCTTCCTCTTCTCCGCCTGGGCGTATGCCGCGGCCTGCCGGGAGACTTCGAACGCGAGGCTTTCCAGGAGGAAGGACATCGCGTCCTTGGCGTCCTCGGAGACGCGCAGGCCCCCGTCGGATTTCCTTATGAGCTCGTCAATCTTGGACCTCTGGAATTCGGCCACGGGCCGTGAGCCTCGGGACGGCTTAATAAAAGTTGGGAGCCTGGGGTCCGAAGGGCCCGCAGGCCCGCGCCGGGGTGCGCCGCTCACCTTGTCGTCACGGTGACCTTGCCGTCCTCGGCGATGAGGAAAGTGTGCTCCGCCTGCGCAACCGGGGCCTTCGAGACCTCCCGAAGGGTTGCATAGTTGAAGACCGAACCGCCCTTGACTAGCTGGAGGAACATCGTCTCCTCCGCCGGGAGGAGCCACCTCAAGGCGAACGGGAGCGTCGAGAAGCGCGAGGTTATCGCGGAGAGGACGGCGCGGGCCTGCGGGATGCGGGCCTGCCTGCCGGGCACGATCGAGTAAATCCTGGATGCTGGGCCGTCGACGACCCTGCCCTCGCCCGTCGTCGCGAAGGGCTCGATCGCGACCGCGCAGGGGGCGTCGAGCTGCCCCTTCATACCCTTGTAATTCGGGACGCTCTTCCCCGCGTGCAGGTTCCACTTCTCGACCGTGTGGCCGGTGAGATTGTAGATGGGCTTGAAGCCGCGCGAGACGATCGCCGCCTCTATCGCCTCCCCTATTTCGGAGACTGGGACGGAAGGCCTGAGGGTCTTCTCCGCCGCGGCGAGGGCAGCTTCCGCGGCTTGCGCGAGCGGATGCTTTTCCCGCTTCCCGACCCAGACGCTCACTGCGGTGTCGGCGAGGAACCCGTCGACATGGACTCCCAGGTCCACCTTCACGAGGTCTCCTTCGGCGAAGACGATGTCGTCGCCCGGGAAGGGTGTGTAGTGGGCGGCGAAATCGTTGATTGAGAGGTTTATCGGGAAGGCGGGCTTGCCCCCCATCTCCGCTATCAGCGAATCGCAGTAGAGGGCGACATCCATCGCAGACGCGCCGGGGACGACGCGCGCCGCGACAAGGCTCCTTGCCTTCGAAGCGATCCTGCCCGCCTCCACGTATTCGTCGAAACCCTCCATGGTCATGATGCCGCCCCAGCCTTCTTCAGCGCCCCGCGAGTTCCTTCCAGAGCCTATAAACCTTTTCCGCCGGCACGGCGCCCTCGCGCACGACCCTGCCCGTCCTCGCATCGAAGAGGGTGGAGGGCCTGCCGTACTTGCATTTCCCCGGGATTATCGTGAACAGGTCCAGGCCCGACCTTTCCACGTCGCGCGAGGTCCTGGACGGCGCCCTGCCCGATATGTTCGCGCTCGTCGAGGTTATCGCGCCGAATTCTCTGGCGAGCCTGCGGGCGATCGGATCGTCCGGGACGCGTATCCCCACCCCGCGCCTCCCGCCGGTGAGGCTCGCCGACACCCGCCCCTTCCGCCTGTCGAGGACGACCGCGACTGGCCCGGGCATGACGGCCTTGAGGAACGGGATTATCCTCTTGGGAACCGCCGCGTACCTGCCTATCGAGCGAACGTCCGGCACGGCTATCAGTATCGGCTTCCTCGCGTCGCGCCCCTTGAGCCTCTTGAGCCGCGCTATCGGCGCTCCCTCCAGCTTGCACGCCAGGCCGTAGAGGGTCTCTGTAGGGTAGGCGACAATCCCTCCCGCGCGTATCACGCGCTCGGCCTGCTCGACGGTGACAGCCATCCGGACGGGGGGTTCCGGCACGGATATATAAGATTCGGCGCCGCAAGCCTCCCGTGAAGCGGGAGGTCGTCGTCTTCTTCGCCATCCAGCTCCTCGCGATAGCCCTCGCCTTCGCCTCCCTCAGCAGACCAGACATCGAATCCTACCGGCCCGAGATAATATCGGCCGTCCCCACCGCCCTCGACATCGCGCAGATCGTGGGAATCGTGATAGCGGGGACCACGGTCCTCATCCTCATACGGCTCGTCGGCCTGCGCCTGCGCCTCCTCGTCGACGGGAGCGTCTTCATCGCGACATACTACCTGGGATCCATCTTCTTCGGGGACCTCCCCGGCTTCCTCCTCGGGGCCGTCGCGGTGGGCCTTCGCGCCCTGCCCTTCTTGATATTCACGAACGCGACAACTGTGATCTCCATCGAGGCGTTCTCAATACTCTTCGGCCTCTTCCTGAAGTACGACCTCGTCCTCCTCCTCATGGCCGCGATGAGCGTCTACGACGTGCTCGCAGTCTTCTACACGAAGCACATGAAGTTCCTGTGGTTCGGCGGATGGCTCGACGCGCGCATAGAGCGGCCCTTCTGGAGGGACACCCTCGCCCTCTTCTTCCCAAGAAAGGAGGTCTCGATAATAGGCGCGGGGGATTTCGCCCTTCCCGCGACGCTTGTCGCATCGGTCGTGCGGGGCGGGGGGATGATCCCCGCGGCGATCGTCGCGCTCTCCTGCGCGGCGGGGTTCCTCCTCCTCGAGAAGGTGGCGAGCGGGAGCAGGAACACCGGGACGACGGGGATACCCGGAATACCGACAATAGCCCTCGGCGCGCTCTTCGGCGTCCTCACTTGCCGAGCGCTAGGACTTTTGGCGTGAGAAGCACTCCGCAGAGCGCGACGGCGAAGCCGGCGTAGAATGCGTAGGAGGGGTTAGTGAACGTCATCGCCGCGAGGAAGACGAGGATCCCGGCCGCGACCGAGAGGGCGGCCCCGATTATCACCGGATGGGATGCGGCCTCCTTGACGGTCCTCATATCGAGATGGTCGGCTCCTTGTCGTTCTCCTCCTCGTCAGGGAACCTCAGGCTCTTGAACTTGCCGAAATCCCTCACGACGAAGACCCGCCCGCAGGAGGGGCAGGTGAATATGTCGCCGTCCTCGGCGTCCTCGGTCCCGGGGGGCGCCGCCTTGCAGACGGGGCAGTGGAGCGCTTCTCCCATTTTATCGGGAGGCCTCCAGCCCCCTGTTCTTATAACATTTTGCGGGAGGCCTCAAAGGAACCCTCCCAGGCTGCTCTGCTGGCGTAGCTCCGCCTCGCCATATCCGAGCGCCTCCATTATGCGCATCACCGGCGGGAGGAGCTGGTTCTCGATGTAGTATTCTGGATCGTAGTCGGCGGTCGTCACGGAATCGGCCGGCCTCGCCCTGCTGGATATCGACCCCCTGCCCCTCGTTATTATGAACCGTATCATCGTGCCCGCCCGGGCGGGGAGGCCTGTGAGCTTGGCTGCCTCGACGTGCGGGCTCGTGAGGCGGTACTGGGAGGGCTTCTTCGTGAGCTGGGTGTAGATGGTTATCTCCTCCCTGTCCACCTTCCGCTCCCTCAGGCGCTTCACCGCCGCACCGATTATCGACATCGCCTTCTTTGGGTCGGCGTCCCGCAGGACCGCGAGGAGCACCTCCTCCTGGGTCGTGCGCGCTATCCCCGCCCAGTCGCGCCTGACGCGCTCCAGGCCCTTGATCACAATGCGCCCGTCGGAGGTTATCATCGCGTACCTCTTCTTCGTCAGGAACACGCCACGCGAATAGATGTCCTGGAGCTCCAGCTCCATCTCCTCGGGGAGCTTCGCGTTCACGTCCGAGACAAACTTCCTCACGCCGGCCTCGAAATCCGCGCCCCGCCTCTTCGGGGAGGAGAAGAAGAGCGAGTCTGTGTCCCCGTAGATGACAGGGAAGCCGTCCTTCTCGGCCGCCGCAATCGTCTCCTTGATGTACATCCGTCCCCAGGCGGCCGTCGAGCGCGCCCCCTCGAAGGAATACCAGCGCGAGTTCTGGTAGCCCAGGTACCCGTAGAAGCTGTTCGCTATCAGCTTGAGGGCAGTCTGCTTGGCGTCGAGGGCGACATAGTCCTCCGTCCCGGACTTGAGCTTCTTCAGGTCCTTCTTCAGGCCCGCGCGCATGCGCAGGAGCTCCCTGAGCGACGCGGGGAGGATTCCGAACTTGCCGGTGCAGAACGCGTCGCCCGTCGGGGAGACGTTCCCCTTCGCGCAGCCCCTGCCGCACGAGCATCTGCTGAAGGTGAACGGGTCGATGTTGTGGCTCACAATTATCGATGGATACAGGCTCCGGAAGTCGCAGACCGCGACGTTGTCGTGCAGGCCCTTCTCGGGCTCCTTGACGAAGGCGCCCTCGAACCTCTGCAGGTCGCGCTCGCTGGACTCGCGCCCTTCCGGCCTGTTGGGGGAGACGAGGCCCCAGAAATGCGACTCCTTGAGGAGGAACCACTCCACTATCTGGCCGCTCGTCATCCTGCAGACCTCGGCCGGGAGGAGGGAAACGAAGCGCGAGAGCGAGAGTATTATCGGGACCAGCTTGTCGGCGAGCTTGGCCGTGACGACCGAGTCTTGCAGGGAATACTCGCAGAACTTGGAGAGGTCCCCCGATTTCACGAGGCCCGGAAGGTCCGCGAAGTCGAAGGGGACCTTCCTCTCGCCGAGGAGCTCGGATGCGACGGAGTCCAGGTCAAGGGTCTGTGTATGCATGTTGTGGCTGATTATGTAGCGCACGAAGAGGTAGACGTCCAGGACCCCCCTCCCGAAGACCTCGGGCACCTGCCCCGACATCCTGCCGCGGCTCTTCCTGAAGGAGAGCGCCGAGCCGTCGACGCCCATCGAGGCGGGGATCCTGTTCGCCCGCGCCCTGTCTGAGATGTAGGGCAGGTCGAAGTTGTCGGAGTTGTAGCCGGCGAGCATGTCGGGGTCAAGCTTCCTGACGCGCTCGAAGAAGAGCTCAAGGAGCGCCTTCTCGCTCTCGACCCTCTCGACGAAGGAGGGCAGGTCCTTTCCCTTGGAGGAGAGGACCTTCTTTTGGGTTATCCTGCCCCCCTCCAGGAGCGCGTAGCTGATGAGTATTATCTCGTCGCGCCCGGAATCCGGGACGACCGAGCCGTCCCTGGAGAGCGTTTCGATGTCGAAGACAAGAACCCGGGGGACGATGCCCGACAGCGGCTCTATCCCGCGGTCCACGCAGTACCTGCGAAGGTAAGGTATGTCCGCCTCAAAGACCCTGCCGAACCGCGATATCTCCTGGCGCAGGAGCGGGACCATCCCCGGGCGCGAGACGAAGACCTTGAGGAGGACGGCCTTCTCGCCCTCCAGCTCAAGCTCAACCTCCTCTGTCCCCGTTATCTCGTCGAAGGGGGGTTCCTTGGGGAAGTCGGGCCGCCCCGCCTTCTTCGGGCGCAGGTAGAAGTAGGGCGGAAGGCTCCGGTCGGCCTCGATTGTCCTCTTCTCGCCGGCCCGCCTGACGATCCGCACGCCCGCGAATCCCCCGCCCGCCGCTCCCTGCCCGGGCTCTTCGGCGGAATCGGCGAAAGCTACGTCCGTAATCCCGGAGAAGTCTAGCTTCGGCGCGCCGGGCGCGCCTTCCTCCTCTTTGCGGCGAAGCTCTTTCTCCTCAGGAGCCATCTCAGCCAGAGGCTGCTCGTCCCGATAATAAGCTTTGCCGGGTTGACGTGCGACTTCTCCTCGCCGTAAATGGTCCTTATCGGCACCTCGCAGACCTTGAGGTCCAGGGCGCTAGCCTCGAGGATGGTCGCAAGCTCGATGTCGTACCTGTGGCCCCGGAAGGAGAGCAGGCGCAGCGCCCGCCTCCCGAACGCTCGGTAGCCGGAAGCTATGTCCGTCACCCCGATGCCCGTGAGGGTGGAGGTGAGGCGGGATGCGAGGCGGTTGCTCACGTACCTGTGGCGCGGCATGCCCCTCTTGTGGCCCGAGGAGATCCTCGTGCCTATGCAGATGTCGGCGCCGGTGCGCGAAAGCTCGGAGACGAGGGCTGGGATCTCGTCCGGGTCGTGCTGGCCGTCGGCGTCCAGGAAAACGACGTAACTGGGTCGGAAGCGCCTCGCGGCGGAGACGGCGCGCCTGAGCGTCTCCGCCTTGCCGCAGTTCCTCTCCAGGCGTATCGCGAACGCGCCCGCCCTGCGCGCGGCGCCGAAGGTCCCGTCCTTTGAGCCGTCGTCGACGACGACCACCTTCCCGTATCCCAGGGCCTTGCGCACGACCTTCCCGACGGATTTCTCGCATTCGTACGCCGGGATCACGCAGACTATCCCGCCGCGCGTCTTCGCTCCCATTTCCGGAGGGTCACCACGGCTCCTTCTTTATCCCCGCCCTGTATCCGAGGATGCAGGAAAGTCGGTGGAAGGGGACCACCAGGGCGCAGAGGAGGGCGACCTGCAGGAGAGTCCAGGGGGGAGCCCACGCGGGCCAGGAGAGGATGAGGGCCCCGGCGACGAAATCTAGCTGGTCAAGGAGCAAGACCTGCTCCCCGCGCCTGAGGCCCATGCGCCTCTTGATGAAGCTCCCCACGAGATCGCCGGCGAGGGCTCCGGTAGCAAGGAGGAACCCGAGGAGGGAGTTCCCCTGGATTAGGCCGACGAGCGTCCCGCCCGCTATCCCGAGCGCGAACCCTAGGAACGTCTTCCCGTCGCCGAAGACGCGCTTCCCGTCGGAGAGCTTCGCGCCGAAATCCATCGGGGCGTTGGGCACGCCCTTGAAGATCTTGAACGACTTCCCCACAGGGAGCATGTTCCCGACGAACGCGGGGATGAAGAGCAATACCTTGAGGGCGAACTCCGCTATCATTTCCCCGCGCCTTTCCCGAACAGGAAGAATGTCCTCTGGAGGATTGTGAGGAACGCTGCGCCTATCGTGAGGTAGAGCTGGAGCGCTGCGAGGTTACTTCCAGTCGCGAGCGAGGCCATCAGGAAGAGGATTATCGCGGCGGTCCTGTTGGCGCGCGAGAAGACCCCGAACTTGGCCTTCTCGCCGTAGAGCGCGAGGCCCTGGAGGGAGAGGTAGGAGTTGAGGACGAGGAGGACCGCGCAGAACGCCCCGAGGAGCGGGGAGCCGGCGAGGCCCCCCAGGCCTAGGGCGATTGAGACGTCCGAGACCCTGTCCGCGAGGTCGTCGACAAGGGAGCCGGTCTTTGTGACGCGGCCGTATTTCCTCGCTATCGTCCCGTCGATCGCGTCGGAGACCGCGTTGAGGAGGACGAACACGAGGCCCAGGAGGACGTTCCCCGTCCCGAGGCAGTATCCCGCGAGGGGCCCGGTGACGAACCCGCTCGCCGACACGATGTTGGGATCAATGTGCGGGACGAACGGCTCGAGGAATCTCCTGCGAAGGCCCAGTTTCCTGTCCAGGTCAGATAGCATGTTCTTTTCCTTCCGCAAAGCCCCCTTCTAGAGCATCCCCAGGGCGCCAGTCACCTTGTCTATTCTCGCGTCCTCCGCCGGGCCGATTCCCAGGGTTGTCACGGTTCCGGGCGGGAGCTCCGTGTGCCCGGCGTCCGTTATCAGGGCGCAGGGGAGGTGCTCGGCGCGCGCCTTGGCGAGGAGCTCGGAGAGCTCCTTGTCGCCAGCGGCCTTGAGGACCACCTTCTTTCCCCCTTCCAACTCCCAGTCGGAGACGTCATCCTTCCTCGCCTTCTTGTAGGCTTCGAGGGACGCGTGCGCGACCTGCGCCGCGAGCTTGCCCGGGCTCATCTTCACGTCCGAGCGGACGACTATGACCTGCTTCATCTCGCCCCCCTCATCACTGCAGCCAGCCGAGGAGGAACATCGCTATCGTCGTCTCGGCGCGATCCAAGCTAGCATAGTCGCGGCCCAGGACGAATATCGCCGCCCCCTTGGAGCCGTCGGTGTAGTACGCGCGTATCGCAGAGGGCGTCGGGAGGTCGGGCGAGACGCCGAAGTAGAGAATCAGGGCCGTCTCGTTCGTCTCCTGCGCCTGGGAGAGGGTCATCACCTTCGCGCCCGGCTGGCTCTCGACATCCGATGTGAAGGCGTTCTCGAGGTTCTGGTAGGACCAACCTAGGCTCCCGAGGGCTTTGGACACCTCCAGGACGTCCAGACCCACGCGCGCGTTCCCGGTGGGGTCGGTGAGGAACACTATTTTGTCGAATTTCTTCCCTGTGAGGATGTCGCGCGTCCCCGGGCCACCCCTGACAGTCCCCAGGATCAGCTTGTACCTGCTCTCCAACGTGACGTTGGCGGCTTCGGCGGGGTTGCCGCGGAAATGCCATTCGACCCCGTTGAGGTTAGCGTAATGGTCGATGTCGGATATCTTGTAGATGTTGATTCCGTTGTACGCGCCCACCTGCGTCCCCTTCTTCGCGGGGTTCGCTGTCCCGCCGTTGGCTGCGTTGGGATCGCCGTTCCCGGCGCCGTCGCCGCTTCGGGATCTGTGGTCGAGAACGACTCCGAAGGACGAGGCGGCTATCAGGAGTATCAGGAAGCCACCGCCTATCACAGTCCAGTGCTTGCCGAGGAAGGCCTGCATCTTGGACGTCTTCATGTGGGGGAGGGCGCCGGGGGTGGTTTATAATATTGGCAGGAACAGCGCGGAAGAACCCCCGGCAGGTCCTACTTGGAAAGCTCTTTTGCCCGAACCGACGAGATCTGCGAAGCGAAAGCCGCCCCGTAGCTTGCAATCTCCCCGGCCCAGCCCGGGACGCAGGCGTCAAGCCACAGGGAAGCCATATACCCGTCCCCGTCGAAATAGGGGCCCATCGGCTGGACCCCGACGGTGACGGTCCCTACATAATAGGTGCCTCCGGCGCGATCCTCGACGAACACCGTCGAATACGACGGGTTGGGGTTGAGGTCGCGGATCCCCCTCCCTTCCGAAGACGGCTTGCGCGAACCCGGGAGACTTGGTCTGCTTCGCGAGCTCCGCGGAAAGCTCCATCTCCTTTCGCATCGGCGGGTCGCGCGTCGCCCGAGGACGACGCATGCATCTGTCCTGCAGTTCTCGGTCTTGAGTTCGTAATAGTCGGGCGTGTACCGCGCATTCAAGCCCGGAAAGGTTGTCTCCGCATAGACTATCGGGCCCCGGGCGGGCATATCTCCCGAGGACGCCGCCTCTTTGAGCGTGTCCCTGACGCAAGCAAGGGACGCCTCGTCGGGCTCGCCCTGGACGATGCGAAGCGGCGGGAGGGGGGATAGATGATCGGCATTGTCCAAGCTTCCCGCTCCTTCCTATTTAAAATTTACTACTGAATAATAAATAAATAAACAGGAGAAAGTCCTTTTCCCGCCGAACCTCTCAGGCGAGCCGAAAAAAGGCATCTAGCAAATATAAAGGCAAAACGCAAGAACCTCGCTGGACAGCCCCGCGTGGTTTAGCGGCCGAGTGGTCTTCTTCGGAGGACAAACATATGGGCCTCGGCATCCGCAGATCCCTCGGGAGCCTCCCGTGACGGGCGGGATTTTTCGTCGGGCATATAAGCCGCGGTCTCGGAAGCCGCCTAGCACAGCCCCGTGGTGTAGCGGTCAAGCATATGGGCCTTTGGAGCCCGTGACGGCAGTTCGAATCTGCCCGGGGCTACCTTTTTCCCAAATCAATCCCGCTTCCTTCGCGGTCCCGAACCCGAAGGGCACGAGCGCCTCGGCGCCAGTCAGGCTCCCGTGCGTCCCGCGCGTCACGCCGGGGACCCCGCGGTCGGGCGATGCCATTATTTTCCAGTCCCTGCGCGCGATGAGTATTAGGTCGCCGATCCTTCGTGCGAACTCCTTGTCCCGCGCTCCGGCTTTCGGTCCGAACAGGCCCCTCTTCAGGGCTTCCTTCGATTCCAGGACCGCGAAGTTCTTCCCCAGGATCCGATGGCTCTCGAGGTATCTCTTGGTCTTGCCGAGCATGCCCTCGCGCACGTAGAAGTAGGTGGCGCGCCAGTCTCCGCACGGGGGGATGACGAGCGTGTCCCGCAGGAACTTGTCCTGCGAGACGAAGAAGGTGCGCTCCGGCGATATCTGCGTCTGGCCGTGGTCGGCGGTGAGGACGAAGAGCGTGTCCTTCGCGGCCTGCGGCTTGAGCCGGGAGAGCTGGTCGCGCAGGACGTGCAGGATCTTGCGAAGCTCCGCGCGCGCCGCCTCCGAATGCGGGCCGTACTGGTGGGAGATCTTGTCGACGCCATCCCAGTAGGCGTTGAGGAAGAGCGGCTTCCTCGCGCGCTCCAATTCTCGTCTGATCAGGACCGCGAAATCCGAGCTCGAATGGTAGGGAATCTTCCCCTTGGGCTTCATGTCGCCGTGCATCATCCTCCCGAACTCCCCGCCGATGTAGTCTTTCTTCACGAGGATTTTCGGCGAGATCCCTTCCTTCTTCAGGACCGAGAAGAGTGGCGGCTCCTTCGTCAGGAGGAGCGTCTCGGGCGTGACGGCGGGCGGCTTGTCTTTCCGCCTGCCGTCGCCCCCGGCATAGGAGCTGAAATGCAGGCAATCCCATATCCCGCCCGCCTCCGGTATGTTCGCGAGCCAGCCGGGGACCCCGTGCTCGCGCGGGGAGAGGCCGCGGTTTATCGCCGTCAGGGCCGCGGCGGTCGTCGATGGGAAGACGGACGTTATGGGCTCGGCGGGGAAGCCTGGCATCTCGCTCTTCAGGAACTCGTAGCCCAGGGCGTCGATTATCAGGAGGATGACGGCCGTCGGGGAGAAGCCGGGTCTTGCCAGGGCGCGGCCCTTGCCCCCCATCCCGAAGGCGCGGAGGACGGTGTCCTGAATGTTGGAAGTGCAGCTCTCCTTGTAGTCGGGATGTATCAGGTCGGGGAATTCGGCGAGCGCGGACCTGCGGGAATTGGCTAGTATTCCGGAAAGCCGCCTTTCTTCTCCGCCCTCTCCCATCTCCGGCTCCGTCCTATATCCTGAACCGCAGCATCGCCGCTATCCCGCCCAGGTTGAAGAGCTGGTCCCCTTCCGGGGTGTCGCGCGATATTATCTCCGCGGTCCCCCCGACCGCCTCCATCTTGGCGGCGAGCTCCTCGATGGTGTCCTTGGTCCAGTCGACCTGCAGCGGCCCGCCGCATTTCGGGCATTTCTCCTGGCGCAGCTTGAAGTAGAAGGTGTCGACGTTGGTGTCTATCGTTTCCTCGCGCTTGAAGTCGCAGGAGGGGGTCGTGCACTTTATCCCGATCCGCAGGCGCTCGGTGTCGCTCGAGATGAGGAGCGTGCTCACCGCGTTGAGGTCGAGAGCCCGCCTCACCTCCTCCTCGCCGTACGCGACGAGGCCGCCGGTGGCAAGGCCCGAGAGGAACTTGGTCATGAGCTCGCGCTCGTGCGTGATGTCGGCGTTGGAAAGCAGGTCCTCGCTCCTCGCCACCATCTCGCGCAGGCCCGCGTCCCCGTCGGTCCCCACGTCCTTCACCCCGAGGACCTTGGCCTGCATGTCGCGCGTGAGGAACTCCCCGGCCGCGAACTCGTCCTTGGACGGGCCGGGGCCGCCTATTATTATCCCCTTGAGGTTCTTGGTGTTCGTGAAATCCTGGCTCGCGAGCTCCCCGACCTCCTTGTAGAAGTCGTTCGCTAGGTTCTCCCTGACGTGGGCGAAGCGCACGGAGGACTGCCCGCCCGCCCTGAATTTGCCAGGGACTATTGACTTCACGTCCTGCAGGCTCTCAATGCGCGTCCCCTTGAGGAGACCTATCGTCGCCCCGCCCCGCTCCAGGACTATCAGGCCGTAGACGTCCTGGTGCTCCGTCATCTCAATTAGGGGGGTCATGAAGAAGCGCTGCTCGCACAGATAGGTGCGGGTCTTCAGGGGCTGGGGGGGTATTATCGAGAATATCTCGAAGTTGTCGCGCCCCTCCGTCCTGGAAGTGTTCCCTGAGAAGACACCCAGGCCCGTCTCCGGGACCTTCTTGAAGAGGCGCAGGTGCTGTATCATGCGCTCGAGGGCGGTTGTGACGTTCTTCCTCGTGGATGTGGACTTTATGTTGCTCGCCGTGCCCTGCTCCTCCTTGAGCTGGTTCATCACCTTGGCAAGCTCCGTCCCGGGGGGGATGTAGACTGTGATGAGCTCGGTGTGGCGCGCCCGCTTGTCCGCTAGCTCCTTGATCTTCTTCTTGAACTCGAACAGCTCCAAGCTCATCGCTCTTCAGGCGCCCTCCTTCCTTTTCTCCTTGCCGGCCGGGGGCTCTTCGTCCCCCTTCGGCTAGATGGAAGCGGCCGGCGCGCCCGTGCGCACCTTGAGGGCGTTGTGCATCGCCGCCAGGTCCGCCGAAAGCAGCTCCAGCTCCTGCGGGATGACCAGTTCCGACAGGGGGTCCTTCATAGACTTGGCGGCGTCCTTCTTCGCCTTCCAGGCAAGCGAGTTCACTTCGGCTAGCTTCGCGGTGATCGCATCGTCCGCCTTCAGGCCCAGCTTCTCCGGGAACGCCTCCAGGTGCAGCGACCTGCCGCCCTCGGAATAGAGGGCAAGCCAGACGTGCTCGGTGACGAAGGGCGATATCGGGGCGAGGAGCTTGAGGATCGTCCTCAGGCACTGGTGGAGGGCGTAGTGCGCGCTCTCCTGCTCCTCGGCCGAGAACCTGCCGTCCCTGTTGTACGCGCGGCCCTTGACGAGTTCCAAGTAGTGGCTCGCGAACACGTCCCAGGTGAAGTTCTTTATCCTGTTCCCCGGGACGAAGAAGTCCATCTCCGCGTATCCTGCGTCGGCGTCCTCGACGACCTTGTCCAAGAGCCCCAGGATCCACGCGTCCGCGGGGGAGAGCTTCTTTGGCTTCCCCGCCTGCGGGAAGGTGGAGATGAAGCGCGACACGTTGTAGAGCTTCTGGACGAACTTGGCCGCCCCGGCAAGGCGCTCCTCGGAGAACCTCAGGTCGCTCCCCAGGAGCGCTTCGCTGGATGCGAAGAGGCGCAGGGCGTCCGCGCCGTACCTGTCGAGCATCGGCTCGGGCTTCACGACGTTCCCGACGGACTTGGACATCTTCTCCCCCTTCTCGTCAACGACGTGGCCGGATATCCAGACGTGCTCGAAGGCGGGCCTCTTGAAGAGCAGGTATGCGCGAAGGAGCGTGTAGTGCAGCCACGTGCGCACAATGTCCTTCCCTTGCGGGCGCACGGAGGCGGGGAACGAGCGCTCGAAGAGCCCGGAGTTGTGGAGATATCCCGAGACGACGAGCTCCGAGATGCTGGAGTCAAACCACGTGTCGAAGGTGCGCTTCTCGCCGGTGAACGTCTTCCCGCCGCATTTCGGGCAGTCCTTCAGCGGGCAGTCGTCCACCCAGGGCTGGTAATACTTGCCGGGCTCCGGGAGCGCCACCTGCTTGCACTTGTCGCAGTACCAGATCGGGAGCTCCGTCCCGTAGTAGCGCCTCCTCGAGATGGGCCAGTCTATAGAGACCGAGGTGAGCCAGTCGAGGAGTATCTGCTTGGCCTGGGCGGGGTGGAACCTGAGCTTGTCCGCGACCTCCCTCAGCTGCGGGACGACGTCCTTCTGCGTGAGGTAGTATTCGGGCATTGTCACGAACTCTATCGGCGTCTTGCTCCTCCAGCACACCGGCGTCCTGTGGCTTATCTGCTCGATCTTGACGACGTGGCCGGCCTTCTCCAGGTCCTCGGCTATCTGCAGGCGCGCCTTGTTCACGCGCAGGCCCTGGTAGGCGCCGGCCGCCGCCGTCATCTTGCCGTCAGGCGTTATCGCTTTGGTCGGCGCAAGCTTCAGGTCGCGGAAGAGGCGCACGTCCGTGTAGTCGCCGTAGCTGCATATCATCACCGCGCCGGAGCCGAAGTTCATCGCGGCCTCCGGATGCGCTATTATCGGGACCTCCTTGTCGAAGATCGGGACTATCAGCTTCTTGTTGTGGTATTTCCTGTACCTAGCGTCCTCGGGGTTGACGAGCACGCACGCGCAGGCGAAGAGCATCTCGGGGCGCGTCGTCGCGACGACCAGGTGCTCGCCGCCCGCGCCCTTGATCGCGAACTTGAGGTGAAGGAGTTTGGAGGGGACGTCCTTGTAGTCTATCTCCGCGTCCGCTATCGTGGTCCCGCAGTCCGTGCACCAGTTGTTCGGGCGCTCGTCCTCGAAGACGTAGCCCTTGTTCCACATGTCGATGAAGGTCGCCTGGGTGGCTGCCCGGTATTCCGGCGAGTCCGTGCGGTAGACGCCTTCCGCGGAGAGGGAGTTGTTGGAGCAGCCGAGGCGCTTGCAGACGCGCAGGATCTCGGACTCGTACTTGTCGAGGAGCTCGCGGCACAGCTTCAGGAAGTGCTTCCTGTCCGTGTCATACATCCGGATCTTGTATTCCTTCTCCGTCTGCACCTCGATGGGCAGGCCGTTTCGGTCTATCCCCATCATGTAGTTGACCGCGTACCCCTTCATCCTGCGGTAGCGCGCGATGATGTCTATGCTCGCGTAGTGGACGGCGCCGCCCATGTGCCAGGTGCCGCTCGCGTACGGCGGGGGCGTGTCGATCGTCCAGACCCGCTGCCTCTTCCCCGGATCGAAGGCGTAGATGCCCGCCTTTTCCCAATTGGAGAAGATTTCCGCCTCCTTCGTTATCACCCACCTGTTGTCGGGGAGCGGGCCCGAAGGGGCCTGCTGAGGAGGCTGCTGCGGCTGCTGCTGCGGGGATGCTGGAGAGGCGGAATCGGCCATTGCAGGCAGGGAGCCGGAAGGGCGGTTAAAAAATGTGTCGGCCGGGGCTTCGATGGGCTGTTCGGGCCGCCGCTCGCGAAGCCCCGTGTCCTATCCTACCTGGGAAGAATCGGCACGCTCACGGGGACGTTGAGGAGCTTCAGGACGAGGAGGATCACCGCTATTATCGCGATTATCCAGAACACCGTCATCAGGTTCCTGTTCCTGAGGTTGGCCTGGCGCTCGGAGTCTATCTCGTGCATGAGCTTGTATTCGAACTCCTTGTCGCACTCCGGGCAGTAGTCGACGGAGTGGATGTGCTTGTCGGCGAATTCGGTGTACTGGGCGCGGAACATCTTGTTCCCGCACTTAGAGCATTTGACCGGGAGCTGCACCTTGTTCACGAGGTTCCCCATATGGCTACTTGGCGTATTTCTCCGAATAAATAAGTTCCCTAGGGGAGGGCAGCACCGCGTCGGCCCGCGAAAAGTCCTGCTTTTTCGTGTACCTGCTCGGCACGGCGATGGCAAACATCCCCGCGCGCTTGGCCGAGATCACCTCGGTCTCGGAATCCTCGACGGTGATGCAGTCCTCGGGCCGCACGCGCAGGCGCCTCACAGCCAGGAGGTATGTCGCGGGGTCCGGCTTCCTCCTCAAGACGTCGTCGCCGCAGACTACGGCCCTGAAATACCGCGAAAGGCCCGCGGCCTTCAGGAACTTCCTCACATAGGGGCGAAGGGAAGGGGACGCGACGGCGAGGGGCACGCCCCTCCCGTGTAGCGAGCGGACGAGGGTGTAGGGCATCCTCAGGAGGGATTTCCTCCTGTCGAACTCCGCCATGAGGGAGTCCCACAGCTCCCTCTCCGACCCGAAGTTCGCCCCGTATTTCCTGTTGAGGAGGATCATGTTCGAGTGCGCGCTCTTGCCCACGAAGGAAGGCGTTCGAATCCGACGGCGCGAGGCGCCTGTCGGTCCTCTGGAGGACCATTTTGGAGAACGAAGAGAAGAACACTGTCTCGCTGTCGACGAGCAGGCCGTCGAAATCGAAGACGACCGCCGGGGGGACTCAGGGCGTCCTCTTGCCTGCGGCCTTTTCCTTTCCGTCCTCAAAGCTCATCTCCTCCCCCGCCGCCCCCAAGACCTGCAGGTCCCTCAGGTTGAAGCTCTTCTTCCCCGAGATCTTCGTCTTGATCTCCTTTGCCTTCTCGCGGAGGGCCGTCTCGCGCGCGAGGACCTCCTCGGCCCTCGCCCGGGCGCGCGCCTCGTTCTCGTCCACCCTAGCGTCCCCCAAGGCGGCGGAGATGGCGACCACCTTCGCGTGCGCCTCGTCGGCCTTCCTCCTCAGCGCGTCTATCTCGCGCGCCTTCCCTATCACGAGGTTGTGGACGCGCTCGCTGTCCTCGGCCCTCTTGAGGAGGTCCTCGTGCAGCGCGCGGGATTCCCTGAAAAGGGAGTCGACGCTCCCGGAGAGGTTGGAGAGGCTCTCGTTCTTCTTCTCGAATGCGCGCTTGGTGCGCACTATGACGCGCAGCTCCTCCAGCTTCTTCACGAGCTGGCGCTCCTGCGCGAAGGGCATGGGCTTGGTCTGATAGGTGAAATCCAGGTGCTCGAACAGCTTCGCGAGGGCTTCGCTTGACCCCCTCGGCACCGTGACGCCCTTGAGGAGGTCGCGCAGCTTCTTTGCGTCCTCAAGGAGCCTCTTCCCCTCCGCGCGCGCGGCGTTCCTCTTGGCCTTGACCTCGGCGACGCCCGCGTTCACCCTGTCGCGCTCCTCCTTCAGGAGCTTGAGGTCGTCTATCGCCTGCCTGACCGCGTGGTTGGCAGCGTCGCGCTTGTCCTTCTCGGAGAGGAGATCTTCGTAGAGGGCGCGCGTGTCTCTCTCCGCCGCGGATGCTCCGTCCGCAGATTGCGAAGAATGTGGCGGTGCTGCGGCCGCTGCGGCGGCGGCCTTTGCAGCGGGATTGGTTTTCGCCTGCTCTTGCGCCGGCTGGCGCGCGGGCCTGCTGCTTTTGGGAAGATCCTCCTGCTTGACCATCCTGGCTTTTTCGCTGAGGGAGGAGCCCGGAAACCCGCCTTAAAAACCTGATTGGCTCCCGGCGGCCTAGAGCACCTTCATCGCGAGGCGCCCTAGCTCCTCGAGGCGCCCGATGTCCTCATAGAGCCTGTCGGCGTCCGAGAGGGGCCTCGTCAGGGGGACGGAGATGCCCACCGAGCCGTCCTTCCCCAGGAATATTTCCGCCACCTGCCCGTAGCCGAACTGGCTCGCAAGGAGCCTTCCTTCCTCCGGCTCGAAGTCCGTCTTCCTGCTTTCGGGGTCTGCATAGGAGGCGATGCATGCCTTGACCGCGTTCCAGTCCGCCGGTCCTGCGCTCCACCCCTTCTTTGGCGTTATTGTGAGGGCGGCCCTTCCGTATTTCCCGTCCGCATCCCTCTTCGCCGAAGGAAAGACGCTCACCAAGACGCGCGAGACGCCCGGGTATGCCACGGGGTCCAGGGAGCATGCGTAGGAGATCTCGTCCGGAACGGGCACGACGTACGACCCGCCCTTGTCCTTGTGGGCGCCCAGGGCCGCTGCGGACATCTCGAGCCTCTCGGCCCAGTCTAGGCCGAACCTGCGCAGGCCGCTCTTCCAGTCGCTCTCGCTCTTCAGCGCCATCGCGCGCTTCGCCCCTTCGACGTCGGCCGAATAGAGAATCATCCCCATTCCCGAGCCTCCGGGGGAGGGCGTCTCCCCGTAGAGCAGGGCCCCCTTGGGCGATTCGACGATCGTCATTTCAAGGCCGGTCAGGTACTCGGCGCCCTCGGAAGTGAAATCCCTGACAAGCCCTGCGCCCTTCTGCGACCTGTCGGCGCGCGGCGCCCCATTGGGGCGGAACGCGTCAGCGGAATGCGGAGAATGGAAGGTGTACTCGTGCGTCTCCCCCGCCGGGCCGTCCGCCAGGGTTGCGACGAGCGTCGCATGCGCCTCGTAGTGGGGTGCGCGCCCCTTCCCCTTCTCACCCCCCTTGCCGTTTTTCTTCCCTTTCTTCGTTTTCTTGGAAGAGGGTGGGCTTGCCGGTGCTGCGGACGCCTTTTCGTCCGGCTCGTCAGTCTCTGTGAGCGAGAAGACGGAAACGATCTCGACAGTCCTCTCCCAGTAATTCTGCGCGCCGGCGGGAACGCCGTAATCCTTCTCCCTGAGGACGTGCGGGGATACTATGAATGCGTTCAAAGCCTCGTTGTACGTGACGGCTTCCGGCATCGTGCCCGTTCCGCGATTGAGCATCGTGTAGGGGAGGAGCGCCGAACCGACGGCGTAGCAAAGGCTCGTCGCGGCCGGCCCGTCACCCGCATTCTCCGAAAATCTGAAAATCGTCTCGCCCGGCTTGGCAGCGTTCTTGATTCTTTCGTCGCCTCTGAATGTCAAACTGTCTCCCTCCTCCCGCAAGACATACTGCGTTTCTCGGATAAAAGCCTGTGTCACGGCAGATAGGTTAAGGTCTATGAAAAGGTCTTCCGCGAAAACGGAGAGGAAAATGGGCCTTTCTGGATGGATTTCCTCGGATTCCGGGTTTTGTCCGGAAACTGCGATTCACTGAGGAAAATTCCGGCTGTCAAGAGAAACGGGGATAAATAAAGAATCCGGGGGCCTTTCGGCCCCCGTTTCGGGTTTTTCTGTTTCTAACCGAAGAGCGCGGCAAGACCGGCCGACGCGGCCTCGTCCTGCGCCGCCTTTTCGGCGTCAGATGGACCCTCGTCCTTCTTCGCCTCGGGCGCGGCAGCGGCAGGCGCGGCTGCAACCGGTGCGGCTGCCGCCTTCTTTATCACCTCGTCGATGTTGACGCCTTCCAGGGCGGAGACGAGCGCCTTGACCTTGGCCTCGTCGGGGCTTGCGCCCGCGGCGGAGACCACCTTCTTGATGCTCGCCTCGTCAATCTTATGCCCCGTCTTGTGCAGGAGCATTGCAGCGTACACGTATTCCATTTCGTTCTTTTTTTCCTCCTTTGTCCTTCTTCTCTCTACTTCGCGGCCCCGGTGAGGACCGCCGAAACATTCTCCCCCGGCACCGTCTTGGTCTCGATGGCTACCGTCGCAGCTATCAAGGCCGCCTTCTTCACAAGCGCCTCGACTGTATCCTGCGTCGTGTATGCCACCTCCACGGCCAAGTTGAATGCCCAGGAGTGTGCCTGCATGAAGTTGCCGAAGACCTGCGCCTCGTCGACGGCGAGGATTTCCCTTGTGTAGATGATGCCTCCGTTCCAGGCGGCGAGGACGTTCATCTGCGTCTCGAAGGGCTCGAGGCCCAGCCGTATGAGCGCGTCTGCGACGTCCTTGGTCACCGGCTCGCCCGCCTTCGTGACGACGGTCTCCTTCTCGACGACGATCTTTCCCTTCTGGATCTTGGCCGGGAGGTTGATCTTCTGCAGGTCGCCGATCGCGGGTCCCGGCGGGAGGCCCGTGTCCCCGGCGGGGACGACGATGTCCCTGTCCGGGACGCGGCCTGTCTTGGCGCGCGCGGGGACCTTGGCCTTGGCGATCGTGGACTGGACCTTGAAGGGGCTCGCGCTCGAAAGTATCAGCGCGGGCTGGGCCTTCGCCACGTACTGCTCAAGGCCCGAAAGGGTGGGCTCCTTCTCGGCGGCCTTCGCGACCGCGCGCTCAATGACGGCCTTCTTCCTCACGACTATGCTGGTCTCGCCCGAGAACGCCTTCCTCAGCGTCGATATGTGCGAGCCCGGCGTCGTCTTGAGGTCGACGACCGCGACGGACCTGCTCTGCGAGATCCGCCCGGCGAGCTCCTCGGCCTGGGAAATCTTCTTCTTCTTCGCTTCCGAAACGCGGTCTTCGCTCATCCGTGCCATTTCACTTGACCTCCACGGGCGCGCCCATTGTAGTCTTGATGAACATCGACCCGAGGCTGTTCGTGCCCTTCTCCAGCTTCGAGAGTATCGCGTGGTGGATGGCGAGGATGTTTTCGGCGAGCTCTTCGTCCGTCATCTCCTCGGTGCCGGCGTAGCTGTGCACTATCGGCCTGTCCTTGACCCTGATGCGGGTGCTTCCGGAGAGGCGCTTCATCGCCCCGGTCGGGTCCGTCGTCGGCCCGAGGACGTCCTTGGGGAACGGCATCTTGCCGCGGGGCCCCAGGATTGCTCCGAAGGTGGCAGCGAAGGGCTGCATGAGCGGGGCCTGGACTATGAACCATTCGGTCTTGGCCGCAAGCTGCCTCACCTTCTTCTTGTCGTAGCCGGAGATCTCCTTGCGGGTCACGACGATGTCTGCGCCCGACTTCTTCGCCTGCAGCGACGGCTCGCCGTCGGCGATGACGACGAGGTGGACGGGCTTGCCGCGCCCGGCGGGAAGCTCGACGGAATCGCCCAGCTTCAGCGTCTTCATGTCGACGTTCGTGAGGTTGACGACAAAGTCCACCGACTGCTTGAAATTGCGCTTCTTGGACTGCTCGCGGACCTTCTTAATCGCTTCGAGAACTGTGTTCTTGTCCATTTTTTTCTCCCTCCTACGTCCCTTGCCACGGGGGTAGTTGTTGCGGGTAATCGGGCACCCATAGCACGATTTTTAAGCTTTTTCCAGGGCCGCAAGAAGGGCTTTTCGCGCGCAAAGTCTTTTTATCCCGCCCCTGGTCCCGCAAGGAAGGTAGCGGGGTATAGAGATTGCGATGGTCATAGGAAACGTCAAGCTCTGCGAGATATGCGGCGCCAATCCGGCCGTAGGGAAGTTCGCCGTCGAGGGAGTTTTCCTCTCCGTCTGCGCCAAGTGCGGCAGGTTCGGCTCCCAGGTGAGGGACGTCTATATCAGGAGGCCCTCCTCCGCGCCGAGGCTGATGGGCGCCGAGGAGGGCGGACGCGAGATCGTCCCGGATTTCGGGCGGATCGTGCGAACCGCCCGCGAGAAGGCGGGGCTCACGCAGAAGGAGCTCGCGGCCAAGGCGACGGAGCGCGAGTCTGTGATAACGAAGATCGAGCAGGGCGTCCTCATCCCTTCGGCTTCCGCGGCGACGAAGCTTGAGAAGGTCCTGGGCGTGCGGCTCTTTTCATCCGTGGGACCGGACGATCCCAAGGGGAAGAAATCCTCGGCGAGGCGGCCCGGCCCCTCCTCCGGAGACATGGGGATGACCCTGGGCGACGTGATAAAAATAAGGTGAACACCCTCTTCTGGCGAGACGATCAGTGAAAACGGCGGGGAACGGCCCCGAAGCGGGCGCGGGGGGCCGCGGGCACAGCTGTTTCGCGGGCGCGAAAGAAATTGAGGGGGGGCGCGAGCTCATGACCGCCCTGGCGCTGAACCTCGTCCTCTCCGCGGTCGATTTCATAGGCGCCTTCCTCTCCGGCTCGCGCACGCTCCTCGCCGCGGGCTTCCACGACTTCTCGGACGCCGTCGCAATGGGGATCGCCTACGCGGCGGAGACACGCTCGCGCGGGCCACCCTCTGAGAAGATGAGCTACGGCCTGAAGCGCCTCTCCGTCCTCGCGGCGATACTGAACGCGATCGCTCTGATTGCCGGCGCTTCCTTCGTCTCCTACAGGGCGATCGCCGCCTTCTCGGCCGGGACGCCGAACGAGGTGAACGGGGGGATCCTCATCGCGGTCGGCGCCCTGGCGATCGCGCTGAACGGCTTCGCGGCGTGGCGCCTCTCGACGGGAGGGGGCCTCAACGTGCGCGCCGCGTTCTGGCACCTCGCCGACGACGTCATGACGGGGGGTGCGGCGATCCTCGCAGGGGTCATCCACACGCTCTTCCATTTCGCCTGGGCCGACGCAGTCCTCTCCCTCGCCGTCTCCCTGATTGTGCTCAAGGGCGCATCCGACGTCCTTTTCGAGGGCCTCGAGATAGTGATGGAGGCGATACCCCGCGGGATGGGTGCCTCCGAAATACGTGGGGCGATGGAGGCCGTCGGGGGGGTGGAGGCGGCCCACCACATCCACGTCTGGACGATAGGCCGCGGGAGCGTCGCTCTATCCGCGCACGTGCGCGTCGCCGACCGCCGGCTCTCGCAGCTAAAGGGCGTCTCGGCGCGGATAAGGGCAGTCCTGATGGAAAAGTACAAAATAGGCCATGCCACCCTGGAGTTCGAGTGCGGGCCCGACCCGCGCGACGAGGATTCGGACGAAAGCGTGGAATGCCTTTAAGCCGACGGAGAGCGAAATGGACCAGACGATGGCAGGGACCGGGGGCGCGGGGAAAAGGAGGATCTTCCTAGTCACATCCGACCCGGGCAAGGTCCAGGCCGCAAGGTCCGTCCTCGGGGACTCTTGCGAGGTCGAGGGCCTCAGGTTCCAGCTTCCCGAGCTCCAGGGAACGGACGCGCGCGGCATCGTCGAGGAGAAGCTTGTAGAGGCGATGAAGCGTACGGGAAAGGACGAACTCATGGTCGAGGACTCGTCCCTGCGCATGAAGGCGATGAACAACCTCCCCGGACCGATGGTCAAGTGGTTCATCCAGTCGATCGGGGCCGAGGGTCTCTACAACATGGCCGAGTCGCGCAAGTCCTACGACGCCAAGGCGGTCTCCGTCGTCGGGTACCTGAGGAAGCCGGGGAGGAGGGGGGCGCCCTACGAGATCCACATCTTCGAGGGCGAAGCCGTGGGCTGGATAGTCCCGCCGCGGGGGGAGAACGGCATGGGCTGGGATCCGATTTTCATGCCCGCCGGGGCGATAAAGACCTTCGCCGAGATGAAAGAGGACGACAAGATGCGTGTGAGCCACAGGGCGAAGGCATTCGAGGCGATGAAGAGGTTCCTGGAGAGTGAGGCTGCAGGAACCCTGGACAAGCGGCTGGTCGCCAAGGCGCAGAGGGTCCAGCGCCCGCCCGGGATGCTGGACGTCTTCCGCTGAAACGGCGGACGCGGCCGGCAATTTATTAAGGGCCTGACAGAGTTCCAGGGTGAGCGATGCAGGGGTTCCCGAGCGGTCAAAGGGGCAGGACTTAGGATCCTGTGGCTTAGTGCCTTCGTGGGTTCGAATCCCTCCCCCTGCACTCCTCGCTAGCGCTCGTCGCGCAGGGCTTC
>DYHY01000035.1:4359-6004 GCA_020723935.1 Candidatus Micrarchaeum sp. | reverse complement strand
CGGCGCCTTCGCCTCTTCCATCGGCGCCTTCGCCTCTTCCATCGGCGCCTTCGCCTCTTCCATCGGCGCCGGATTCTGCGCGGCCCTCTGCGCCTCGGCTGCGGCGGCGTTCCGCAGGCGCAAGTTCTCTAGTTCAAGGGCCGCCATATCGTTCCGCCAGCGGGCCTCCTCCCTTTCATCTATCTGCCTCGCCGTCTTGTTCAGAGGAAGGTCTCCTATAACAGGAACACAGCCCGGGACGCGACGGGCAATAGGTCCCTCGTTGGGCGCTTCCCTGCGCGCTAAGAGCATTAACGGTATGACAGGCGAATCCGGCCTGTAGCTCATTCCCCTCGCGCGGTTGAGAACCTTCTCGGTGTTCCCGAGGACTTCATTTGTGACATCTGCATCGTTTGCCATATTCAGTCATCACCTTTTCTTTTTGTTGCTTGAAAGTAATAACATCTGTTTGACTTATAAATGTTACTGTATATTGGCACTTTATTTGGCTAAATCTGGAAAAAAAAAGAATTTATGGGCCAAAACCAGAACGGCCCAACTGGTTTCAAGAACGTTTCCAAGCGGTCCGGACGGCTTCCGGACGGCTTCCGGACGGCTTCCGGACGGCTTCCGGACGGCTTCCTGGCGCTTTCCAGGCTCACGGAACGTACTAGATATACGTGACGGGCGGGAGGGGCGGCCTTTCCGTGGGAGTGGGGCCTATGTCAGTCAGCTTGTGCAGCGCGTAGTCCTTGGCTGTCACGTTCATGGCGATAGCGTAAATGTTGCCGTTGGTTGCGGCGGTGTTCTGCTCGCACACGGCATCTATGTAAGCCATGCGGACAGCACGGGCTTTCTGCTTCTCTTGCTCTATCTGCCTCGCCGTGTCGTTCAGAGGACGGCCTCCTAGACCAGGAACCCAGTCCGGGACGCGGGGTCTTAGGACGATGAGACGCCGTTCGCTACCTGCTTCATGAAGAGGGTCGTCATTGACTCGAAAAGGACGCCCAGGCACACGAGGACGACGCAGGCTATGAAGATGTTCACCGATATCGAGAGGATCGTCGTCCCGGAGAGGAAGAAGGCGACGAGGCCCGCGATCGCCGCGAAGAACCAGTGCACGAGGTTGAATGTCCCGGTGACCGCGCCCACGATCGTCAGGAAGGAGACTATCATCGCGATGAAATAGGTCGTCCTGTCCGAGAAGACCGCGACGTACTTCATTATCGCGCGCGACAGGCGGAACATTATCATCGCCGGGAGGACGATCACGAAGATGAAGCTGAGCGAGAGCGGAATCCCCATCGTCGTCGTGATGAAGAGGTCTATCATCGCCATCGCATTGACGAGGCCTATCGTTATGATGTGCAGGAACCCTATGGGCGAGCCGACCGGGAAGAAGTCGACGCCGTAGAAATAGGCGAGGATCGCGAGGATCGTGACGATGACCGAACCGGTGTCCTCGACCGTCTCGCCGCCTGGGAAGGTGAACGGCTTGAGGAGCGCGACGAGCATGAAGAGGCTGACAATGAGTATTACGAGGTCTATAGAGAGGGCCATTGGCTGGCGCTAGCAGCCTGCGGAAGGATAAAAAGGTTACCTGTTAGGTCCCCTGTTAGGTCCCCTGTTAGGTCCCCTGTTAGGTCCCCTGTTAGGTCCCCTGTTA
>DYHY01000035.1:0-4259 GCA_020723935.1 Candidatus Micrarchaeum sp. | reverse complement strand
GGTCCCCTGCCGGACCGCCCGCGCGCCCGCTACGTCTTCCCTGAGAAATACCCGCTCGGGGGCCTCGTGGAGAGGCTCCCTTTCATCATCTCGCTCTGCAGGTGGCCGGCAGCCTTCTCGAAGGCGAGCTGCGCCTCGCGGGCCGCTTCCGAGCGCATTGAGGAGCTCATCACGACAAACATCCTAGCGAGCGTGAGGAAGATCGCGGCGACTATTATCGTCACGGGATTCGCGAGATAAGCGTACGTCTGGCCGAAGATCCTGTTGAAGAAGTGGCCGAAGATGCCGTTCTCGAAATAGACGTAGTCGGTCCAGAACACGAGGGACATTGACATGAACGCTATCCATTTAGCCGTCCTCTGGCTTATCACGCCGATGAAGCTCATCGCGTCGAAGACGATGAGGAAGGCGAGGGCGGCGGGGGCGAAGTGTATCAGGAAGGAATACCAGTCAAGCTTCACGAAGATGCCAACCCCGCCGACCGCAAAGAGCGTCCCGATGAAGGCGGTCAGCTGGGAGTTACCAGGGTTCATCTGGGTGATGACGAAATAGACGAGAGTGAATGCGGCGAAGAACTGGATTATCCCGAGGGCCGTCCCGGTGCCGACGTTGAAGAAACCCAGGACCGCGAAGAGGTCGCCAAGGACCGTGCTTGCGAAATCCTTCCCCTTGTCCACGAGGGGGGTTGAAGCGGCTCCGGGGGGGAGGCCGGGCAGGGCGGGGTTCGCCGGGAAGGCGGGGGCAAGGGAGAAGAAGCCCAGGGCCGCCAAGGCCGCGAGCAGGCAGATGAGGACGAGTTTAGCCCGGCCGGAGTCCCGTCTAGGCTTCATGCTTTTTGCTTCTCGTTTAGCCTTGAATAAATCCTTTTCGAGTGGCCCCGGGAAATCCCCTCGAGCCAGCGCCTGATTTCGCGGACCTCGCGCCAGATGACTATCACGGAGATGACGACTATGCCGTTGATTATGTTCGTCCCCTCGGCGGTGGCGAGGAGCGCGGAGGCCCTCTCGCCCGAAAGGAAGGAGAAGAAGGCGGCCCCGACACCGAAGGCGAGAACTATTATCATCAGGTAGCGCAGGATCGCGTCCAGCCAAGCGTCGACCTTCTCGAGCCAGAGCTTCAGGCCCTGCTTGTCCAGTCCGAAGAGCTTGGAAATCATGGCGGTCCTAGGGCCTCTCGCGGGTCATTTCCCTGCCTATCTGGTTCATCGCCCTGAAGCCCCAGAAGGTCTCCTGCAGGGAGCGCGTCGCGGCGCCCGCCATCTGGCTCGTTATCGCTATCTGGCCGAAGAAGGCCGCGAGGAAACCGAGGACAAGTATTATGAAGAAGAACCCGTACTGCCGGTTGAACGTGAAGCTCGTCACGTTGAACACGACGTCGTTTAGCTGCGCTATTATCGTCCCACCCCCGAACGGTATGGACGCTATCAGCGCGGAGGCCAGGGCTATCATCGACTTGGTCCTCGTCGACATGAAGGTGAACGAGAGCGAGTCGAAGGTGAAGTAGTAGACGATTATGAAGGGCACGAGGCCGAAGATGAATATGCACGCCCAGACGGGAATCGCGCCCACGGAGCGGTAGAACCCGCAGCTCGTGCTGTTGGTGAGGCCTATGGCGCCGAAGGCGTTCGTGAAGGCGCGGAAGATGCTCCCGACCGGTCCGGACGCACCAAGGCCGAACATCGTCGCCCCTATTAGTATCACCACGAGGAAGCCTATGAGGAAAATCTCGGAATCGTCCATTGCGAGCCGCGCGGGGCGCGAACTTTTCGCCATTGCAGAGTAACCTAGGGAAAAAGTTGCTTTTATAGTTTCCCAATTGGCCCGCCTTTGGACGAAACGTTTTATATTCCCAGAGGGTGAAAGCTGCAAATATGCCAGAGGAAGGCCTTGGAAGGAAGGGGATTCTTCTCGCATCCATTGCAATTCTCGCCGTTTTCATGCTTCTCGCGGCCTCGTGGACCTTCCCGGCGCGCGCGGAGGAGCCTGGGGCGAACAACACGGGCGGCGAGCCCTCCCCGGTCAAGTTTCCGGAGCCCGAGCCCGAAGGCGGGACGCCCTTGTTCTGCGTGCGGGGCGGGACCTTCTGCGTCGGGGAGGACGACATATCCCTGGGCGACATAATCAACGGGATAGGCGTCGCCATCTCCCAGTCGCTCAACGTCGTGAACGCGGCGGTGATGAACTGGGATTCCGTGCCGGCGGAGAACACGCCGACGGGGGTGTCCCTGCGCGTCCTGCAGAACTACGGGGTCACGCCGGGCCAGTTCGTCATGGCCTGCGGCAAGGGCGCCTACAGTAGCGTCGACGGCGTGATAATAAGCCTCGGGCAGGGCGCGGGCTCCATCTTCTCGTTCCTCGGCTGGTCCAACGCCCTGGGCGTCGAGCTCCTCGGGTCGTCTGCCTCGGGCTCGGAGAGCATAGTGAACCTCGCGAACGGCTGGCTGATCCTCCTCGTCCTCTTCCTTTTCATAGTCATCATCCTCTTCTTCGGCTTCGCCGAGCTGCAGGCCAACGAGGAGATCTTCACTAGCTCCTCCGCGGGCAACTTCACGAAGGAGATAGCGATGAGCCTCTTCGGCAGGGAGCATTACAACCTGATCCTGGGGACGCCATCGCGCGGCGAGCTCCTCCAGAGCAAGCTGAAATGGGGCAACAAAATAGTGGACTACCTCGCCCCGGTCGACCGCGGCATGATGGGCAGGGGCGCCGAGAACATGGTCTCGGCAGGCTCGGACCTCTACGGCAAGGACGAGGAGACCGGACGCACCAAAGCCAGCGGCACCCTCGCGCACATGGCGCGCGACTCCATCTATTCGGTCATAAGCGACGTCCTCTCCGTCTTCTCCGCTGTGAAGTTCATGGTGATGTACGGCGTCATCATGATAGTCTTCTTCCTCGCGGTCAACCTCTTCGACTTCACGGTGAACAGGATAGCGTTCATTCTCTCGGCCGTGCTCCCGAGGCCCGCGGTCGTCTGGATACTCATGCCCTTCGACGGCGGGCCGATCCCGGTCCTCAACGTCGTCTTCGCGACGGTCTTCAAGTTCCTCGGCATCTTCTACATCGTCGGCCTCGTCAAGCCCGGCGCAATCTTCAGCAGCCTCGACATCGGGATAGGGATACTCGCGGGGATAGTCCTCTACATCCTCCTCGTCCTCACGGCAATAGGCCTGCAAATAGGGCTCTTCTGGATAGTCTCGCCCGTCGCCCTGATCAAGCAGCTGGGGAAGGACATTATGGGGAGCGCGACGCCCAAAATAGACAACATCGTCCCGCAGCTCGTGAAGCAGGCGACAGTCCTCAACCAGCAGCTCACGGTCCAAGCGGGGAACCAGGAGAAGGCCCCTGCCGTCTCCTCAGCCAGGGCAGGGGACACGAGCAAGGCGTTCGACAAGCAGGCGGGCGCCTTCGACGTCAAGGCGATGTCCAAGGACCAGATATCCTCGGAGCTCAACAAAATGTCCGTTGGCCAGACGAAGACGTTCAACAGGGGCAACGCCAAAATGAACGTAACGAGGACGAGCGACACGCGTTTCAGCCTCCAGGGCGTAGGGGAGGCGATAGGGTCCGCGACCGCCAACTGGCTGAGCAGCTGGGGCAGCAGGAAGTAAGGCTTAAATCGGAAGGAGGATGAGGCTGCGCAACCATGGACATCGGCGGCGGGATTCTTGCTGTCCTTGAGGGGGTCCTCGGCTCCTACAACAAGCCGATCCCGACCCTCCTTTTCGCCTACATATTCCCTATATGGATAGTCTTCCTGACCCTCGCGGACATGCTCTACCTCATGGGGTTCATGAGGAAGACGACCGCCCACATCGTCGCCGCGATCGTGGCGCTGATGGGCGCGAGGTTCGGGCTCTACGAACAGGTGGCGGTGATGACCGCGACAATGTTCGGCGTGAACAACGAGGGGGGCCTGTGGCTCCTGATGTTCATCAACGTCGTGATAGGCGGGATGCTCTACTGGGTCCTCGGCCAGGTCCTCATAGGCTTCAAAATGGCCCAGAGCGCGGTGAAGAACATCGCGGAGATGAAGGGCGGCGTCACGTCGATGACGCGCATAGGGAACAAAATGGTTGAAGTGAGCGAGAAAAGGGAGTAGGACCGCGCCCTTCTGCCAAAGGTTTAAATGTGAGAAAGGCTAAAAACTCCCCAGAGGTAACAGATTCGCCATGAAGCCTAAGACCGAGAACAAACTTTGGATGCTCCTGCCCGCGACAAGCTCCGGAGTCGTCATAGACGCGATAAACAAAATAGGGG
>DYHY01000016.1 GCA_020723935.1 Candidatus Micrarchaeum sp. | reverse complement strand
GTCGGCGTGCATCCCTCGGGGGCGCTCCTCGGCCTGGAAGCCAAGGCCGCGGGAAGGCAGGTAGAGGTCGTCAACCTCGTCGCAGACAACCTTTCTAGGGAGGGGAGCGCGAGGATTCTGGGCGAGCCGCCGACGAGGTTCTTCTGGGTGCCAAGGGAGATGGACGGCGGCGTCATACTCGTCCCGGATGGCGAGGAGAAGGAGGGGTTCGCGAGGATAGGGAGCAAGACGTGGGCGACCGGCTATCCGAACCACCCGGCAATACTGGCTGCGGCGAAGATGAAGGATCCCCAGGCGGAGAAGAACGTGACGTTCGTCATGGGCGGGAGCGGGACGAACGGCCCCTACATGCTTGAGGCCATCAGGCTCATACACGAGGCGAGGCCTGACCTAGAGATCGTCCTCGCCGGCCCGCTTCCCGAGGGAATTGAGGCCGCGGCAAGGAGCTCGTTCCCGGAAACAGAGGTCTATTCGTTCAGGTCCAAGAACCGGGTCGAGGCCATAGGAGAGGTAAACATCCGTCTCGCTAACTCCGGCCTCCTCGGGACGAAGAGCGGCGAGAGGCCGCGCGCGAAGCTGGGGCAGAACATGAACATCCCGGGCGAGAAGGCCGTCGCAATCTTCGGCAGGAACGAGGGCCCGCAGGAAGGTCCCCTGCGCAGCCATTACGTCAAGCAGGGAGCCTATGAGGCGAGGACGCCTGACGACTTCGCCGCCTTCACCTGCAACGACAACAGGAGGATAGCGGCGGTCAGGCGCAGCTGGGATGCGATAATCGACGAAGGATGCCCCGCCGAGCGGGCCGTCGCCGCGGCGCTGGTCGCGGGGATACCGCTAGCTGGGAAGGAGCGGGCGGAGAGCATCTACACCAAACTCCTTGCCGGGTTATAACCACCACTGGCAAATGTTATAATGCGGCCGCCCTCTTGCAGGAAGCATATGTCAGTCCCGCCGATATCCGATGTCGCGATCGTCATCGTGAGGGACGGCCCGAGCGGGAGGAGCGAGCTCTACCTTCCTCCGAGCGCCGCGGCCCTCGAAATACCCCACCGGGAAAGGCCCGACGCGCGGTTCAAACAGGAGACCGGGGAGACGCTCGCCTCCCTAAAGAAGGGCCTGCGGGACGCGCACGGCTCCGAAATCCTCGCGACCTATCCGGGGCCCAGGATCCGGAACGCCGAATTCGGCGGCGTGATACTTGCCGGGGACGTGCGCCGCGCGGGGGCCGGGGGGCCGGGGATCGGGAGCTTCGTCCACGTGACGGTAAGGAACCCCTATGTCAACCCCGTTGTCGGCGTGCCGGTCCTCAGCCAGGTGATCGTCGGGGGCGAGAGGGCGGAGCAGACGGCGAAGATGGACGAGAGCCTCTCAAAGATGGAGGTCCTCGACAGGCACGCGGAGGCGCTGCTTTCCTATTTCTACGGCATAAGCCACGGCGGGCGGGCCAACCCGATAAGGAGGTGCAAGGGCGGGGAGGTCAAGGAAGGGGAGAAGGTGAACGCGCCCGTCCTCCTTCCTTATATGGTCCCTCCGGAAAGGGCGTGGCGCGAGGTCGCCGCAAGATACTGCAGGGGCGAGAGCCTCGTGAATCTGGACATCAGGCTCCTTTCGGAGATGGCCGGGAATTCTGGGGGCGTGACCGAGACCGGGATCTGGGCCCCGGACGCAAGCAGCGTCTTCGCGCATCCGTACCTCGTCAAACTCCTACGTGACGGCTCGTGCGCCGAGCGCGCCGAGGTGAAATGCATCAAGGGTGGGGAGATGGAAGGGCCGGCCGCGGCGGGCGCTTTCAAATCGTTCGACGGCAGGGTTTCCAAGGGCAAGGTGGCGGGCATCGGCAGGCGCGAGGGGATAGCCTATCTCGGGGAGACGGACGGGGGGCCGAGGGGCGGGAAGCCGACAAGGACCGCCGGATATGTCTATTCGGTTGGGAAGGACGAGTCCTACGCCTTGGTCTTCGACGCGCAGCACAAGGTCCCTTATTTCGTGAAAATTGAGGCGACGGGGAAATCGGTGGGCCTGGTGGCTCCGGAGCAGGGGATACTCAAGGACGCGGTGGAGAAGCTCAAGGGCGCCGGCCCATTCTCCGCCTACGACCTCAGGACGGGGCGGCCGGCCGAATTCTCGCTCCACACCCCAGACAAGTCGGTGGGCTTCTGGGACGCCGCGACGTGCGACCAGCGCGACGAGATCCGCGCGGCGTACAGGGAGCTCGGGATTGAGCTCAGGAAATAGCGCTCGGTCGGGAATGGGGCAAAATTAGTACGCGCGCCTTGCCTTGGGCCGGCGAGCCCGTGGGCGGGGAAGTCCGGGGCGCTTTTCCTAGATGAAGCTGGATAAGATGGGAAAAGCGCCTTGGGCAGGACTTGAACCTACGACCACCAGATTAACAGTCTGGCGCTCTACCAACTGAGCTACCAAGGCTTCAGATAGCCTTGCCGCAAGGACGTTTATAACGGTTTCTTTCGGGCCTTCCCGCGCCCCTCCCCCTCCGTTCAGGCGCGCTCAAAGCTTTCGAGCGGGACCATCCTGTACTTGACGTTGGCCTCCTTCTCTAGCCCCCACCTCTCGCCGTAGAGAATTTGGGCAGCCTCCTTGGCCGAGACCCCGTCGGGCGCGGTGATTCCCGTGTGCGTTGTGCCGTCCGCGGCAAGGACCTTCCAGGGGACGACGCCGAACCGCTCCTGATAAGCCCTCGCGGGCGGCACCGAGCTTATGGGATAATCCGGAAGGAACTTGCCCTCGTAGACCAGGTCCAGGGCCCGCCCGACCTTTTCGGCGCGCTTTCCCAAGGACCTTCCTTGCCGTCGGATCCATCTTGTTGACCCTCACGCGGCAGCCCATCGCCGAATACATGTCCTTGAGGCTTGCGAAAGGCCCGCTTCCGTCCCCTTATTCCTCCCCCGCCCTGCTTCCTTGAGGCGCCGGGGGCTTTTATCTGTTCCGGGGGAGGATGGCGAAAACAAAGCATTTATGCTACCTGCGCGGGCATTGCGCCGGTGGCACGACAATGGCGAAAATCGACTGGTACGACGAGTTCATAGACTTCGGGTACAGGCCGGCGAAGACGGACCTCGTCTGCCTCTTCTATTTCGAGCCGGAGGAGGGGATCAGCAAGCGTGAGGCCATCGGAAGGATAGCGTCCGAGAGCTCCACCGGAACCTGGACAACCCTCTTCAAGATGCCGCCGAGGATGCGGGCCCTGCAGGCGACGGCGTACGAGCTGGACGGGAACTACGTGAAGATCTCCTATCCCCTGGACCTCTGGGAGGAGGGGAACGCGGCGCAGCTGCTCTCCGGCATCGCCGGGAACATCTTCGGGATGAAGGCGGTGAAGAACCTCAGGCTGATAGACGTCTCGTTCCCCCGCGAATATGTGAGGTGCTTCAAGGGCCCCCGCCACGGGATAGCTGGCGTGAGGAGGATGATGCGGGTGCCAAAGCGTCCGCTCACCGGGGCGGTCCCGAAGCCCAAGATCGGCTTCTCCGCGGCCGAGCACGCGCAGATAGGGTACGAGACCTGGATGGGGGGCTTCGATTTCGTCAAGGACGACGAGAACCTGACGTCGACGAAATTCAACGGGTTCGACGAGCGCGTCAGGCTCATGACGAAGCTTCGCGACAGGGCCGAGAGGGAGACGGGCGAGAGGAAGGGCGCGTTCCTCAACATCACGGCCGACGTCGAGACGATGAAGCGGCGGGCGCGCCTGCTCGCGGACAGCGGCTGGAACTACTGCATGATAGACGTCGTCGTCGCGGGGACGGCGTCCGTGATGACGATGCGCGACTACTGCTCCGACCTCGGCCTCGCGATACATGCCCACAGGGCAATGCACGCCGCCTTCGACAGGAACCCAAAGCACGGCATTTCGATGGAGTTCCTCGCCAAGCTCATGAGGTTGATAGGCGTCACGCAGATCCACACCGGGACCACAGTCGGGAAGCTCGTCGGGAACAGGCGCGAGGTCACGGCGAACGCCGACGTCCTGCGCGAGAAGAGGGTGAAGCCCCTTGAGCACGTCCTCCTCGCCCAGGACTGGGGGAACATCAGATCGGCTTTCCCCGTCGCGTCGGGCGGCCTGCACCCGGGCCTCGTCCCGGACGTCCTCAACATCTACGGCGAGGACATCATCCTCCTCGTGAGCGGCGGGATCCACGGCCATCCGAAAGGGACCCGCGCCGGCGCGAAAGCGTCAATGCAGGCGATAGAGGCATGGGAGGATGAAAGGACCCTGGAGGAGCAGGCGAGGAAATCGCCGGAGCTCGCCCAGGCCCTGGAGAAGTGGGGGCATTACAAGCCGAAATAGGATAGGTCAGCGCCCGAGCAGGAGGTTACGCGTCGCTTCGTGCGCCTTCCTCACGCTTTCGACATGGACAAACTCGCCCCGCAGTGTATCCCCCTCCCGGCCGGGCCTATCACTATTGTCGGGATTCTGGCGAGGTTCGTGGTTATCGCGCCGTCGAACGTGGATGCGAGGACGGACGGGCGCGGCTCCAGGCCCGCCGAACGGAAGGCGTGGGTCGCCGCAAGGACGGCGTCCTTGTCTGTGGTGAAGAAGGGCTCCCAGAAAGGGGTCGGCCTCTCCATCCACCTCACCTCCCAGGAGGCCCTGCTGCGCACGGCCGAGGAGACGCTCTCGCGAAGAGCCCGCCCGTTGTAGGGCAAGAAGCCCCTTCTTTCGGGCGCGTTCTAGGAGAGGAAGATGCCCTCGCAGTCGGAGACGAAGCCCGCGGGGTAGACCGCTTCCGTCCTGAAGCCCTCGCGGGCGGCAAGGAGGCGGGCCTCCGGCCCGGGGTCTTGGATCCTTATGCCGGTGAAGCGCGTGGCATCCGGGAACTCGCCGCGGATGGCGAGGAGCGCGCCGAGGAGCGAGGGGAAATCCAGGTATGTCGCCCCGCCATCCGCGGTTGGCTTGATGCGGCCCTCCCTGCGGGAAGGAGGATGGCCGCCGCGAGCGGGGAACCGCCCGCGCCCAGGTAGGTCCAGGGGCGGGCCCCGGGCTGCGAGAAGTGTGAGACCTCCAGCGGCGACAGATCCCTTCCCAGGCCCTGGGCGTACTGCGCAAGGCTGTCCTCCCAAGACAGGCTCGACATGTCGCAAGCCCGGCGCCCCACCGTTTAAATACGTTGCTATTATCGTAAAATTACTACGAAATGCGTATCTACGAAAATAGTAAAAAGATGGATACCCATACTGGCAAGGGAGGCCGGACGAGGAAGAAATGGACGAAATAGACAAGAAGCTGACATCGATACTTCGGAAGAACGGAAGGGCCAGCTACACCGAGATGGCGCGCCAGGTCAGCCTCACGGAGGGCGCGGTCAGGCGGCGCGTCGGGGCCCTCGTCTCCTCCGGCGACATCAGGAGGTTTTCGGCGGTCCTCGCCTCCGAAGCCCGAGCGATAGTCCTAGCGAAGCTCGATCCGAAGGTCGCGGCGGCGGCGATCGCCTCCATCAAGCAGGCCGCCCCCGACATCTTCGAGACGTCCGGCGCATACGACCTCGCAATCCTCCTAGACGCCGAGAGCGTCGAGGAGATAAACAAGAAGGTAGATCGGATCCGTGCGGTGAAGGGCGTCGCGTCCACGGACACGCTGATGAAGCTGGCGTAATCCTCCACAGGTCCGAGGCGGGGCCCGCGCGTATTTTAAAGCGGGGCGGGAAGCCGCGGGGGAAGGGAAAAACAAGTGACGATCCCCAAGAGCGCGATCTTCGCCGACCTGCACATCCATTCCAACTACTGCGGGAACCTCTCGAAAAAGGGGGACGTCTTGAAGCTCGCGGGCCTCGCGGGGAAGAAGGGCCTGGGGCTCCTCGGCACGGGCGATCTCACGAACCGGCGCTGGCGCGAGATCCTCTATTCGGAGACTTGCGAGAGCGACGGCCTCCAGTGGGCCGAAGGCCGGTCCGGGCCGGCCAGAGGCAGCCCGCCGACCGCGGATGAATTCCCCTTCGTCCTCTCCATGGAGGTCTGCTGCTCGGACAAGTCCCACCACGTTGTCTTGATCCCCGACAGGGACTGCGCCAAGACCCTCTTCTCCAAGCTGGCCAAGGTGGGGAAGATCGAGAAGATGGGCCGGCCCTTCCTGCATTTCGGCTCGCGCGCGCTCCTCGAGACGTGCCTTGGGACGGATAAGAAGATCGAGGTCATTCCCGCCCACGTCTGGACGCCGCATTTCGGAATGTTCGGCGAGGGGGTGCACTACGGCTCGCTGGAGGAGGCTTTCGGCGACCTCGCCGGCAGGATCCACGCGGTGGAGACAGGCCTTTCCTCCGACCCGGAGATGAACAGGCGGATGGCCTTCCTCAACGCCAGGACGATAGTCTCCTTCTCCGACGCGCATTCGCATTCGCTCGCGAGGCTCGGGAGGGAGGCGACCGCGATGAAGAAAGTGAAGAGCTACTCTGGCGTCATCTCCCAGATAAGGAAGAACAGCATCCTCGGGACTGTCGAGGTCTTCCCGGCCTTCGGCAAATACCATCTGGACGGCCACAGGAACTGCGGCGTAAGCCTCGCTCCCGCCGACTCCCTGAAAACCGGAAACCTCTGCCCGGAGTGCAGCAAGCGCCTGACCCTCGGCGTCGAGCACAGGATCGAGGAGCTGCAGTCCCGGGCCGCGGGGCGGACCAAGAAGCCCTACGTGACGACGCTTCCGATACCAGAGATCGTCTCCGCGGCCCTGGGCGTCGGCGCGGGGACCGCGAAGGCGGAAAGGATCCAGGAGAAGTTCATCTCGGCCTTCGGCTCGGAACTCTCTGCCCTGCTCTTCGCACCGGAGGAGGAGCTTGCGAGGGTGGACCCCGCGGTCGGAAGGGCGATTGCCGCGTGCAGGAGGGGGAAGGTCGCAATAGATGCAGGCTATGACAGTGTCTACGGAAAAGTCAAATTTGTTTCTTAAATCATAGAAAAATGCATTATAAGGCTCAACATCCGGCCCTAGTGAATTTATAATCGAAGCCGCCCTTGCGGGAAATGGGGGGAACTTGCAGCAAAGCTGGGAGGGGAGGCTAGAGTCACTTCTCGCGGAACTTGTGGGAACGCCCTCAGTGAACCCCGCATTCTGGCAGTGGTACGGCGAGGCGAAGGTTGAGCGCATCGTCGCGCGCGAGCTTGAGCGCATCGTCGCGCAGTTCACGCTCCGTTCCTATCCGGACCCGACGGCCCTCGAGGGGGTGCGCCCCAACTACGTCGCGCTCATCCCAGGAAGATCCAAGGACAGGCGCCTCGTCATCGCCACGCACATGAACACTGTGGGCGCTAACGAGGAAGACTGGAATATCACCAAGCCCTTCGAGCCGAGGGTCGTCGGCGGCAGGCTCTACGGCCTGGGCTCGGCGGACAACAAGGAGCCCCTTGCCGCATCCCTTGTAGCCGCGAGCCTCGTCAAGGAGCCGGCGCAGGACGTCCTCCTGGTCTACAGCGCCGACGAGGAATTCCTCAACCATCACGGGATATACAGGCTCATAGAGGAGGGGTCTTTGACCCCTCGCGCGACGTCGCGTACGTCCCCGACTGCGGCGCGGACGGGAAGATCGTGCAGAACTCGAAGAAGAGCAACCTCTGGCTGAAGCTGTCCTTCGACGCCGCGATGAGCCATCCGCGGTCCCTCGGAATGCTCTCGCGGTTCAGGAGACGCCTCATGGACCGCTATCCGGACGTCGAGGAGTTCGTCGAGGGGGACAGGTCCACATTCGAGCCGACCGCGATACTAGGCATCCCCTAGACAGACACGAACACCATCCCCGGGAACCTCGAGACGGAATGAATCGTCCGGGGCGGGAGCAGGCGCAGGGCGGCGGGCCTGGCGCGGGAGGCGCTCGCCGGCCGGGACTATGGCAGGTGGACGTCGCGGTTTACCGGGTCCCCGGAGGCTTCAGGGTCTCCTACAACAGGAAGAGCAGCCACGCGTCAATCCCTGGCAACGCCGCCAGCGCCGTCCTCGCGGCCTCCGTCGCCGAGCCCCTCGTCTACGGCGCGGTCGGGAGTGTCGCCTCCTCTTCCGAGGGGAGGATCGTCGGCGCGGAGCATCCCCTGAGGATGAAGATGGACTGCCGGCTTCTCGCGCGCCACGAGCCCAGGGACGTCCTGGAATACGCGAAAGGGGGCGCCGCCGAGGGCGGGATGGCCGTCGAGGCGTATTCGAAGGAGAACTGGACGCACGCGCCGATCTCCCCTGCGGACGACCCCCTGGCCCTCGCGCTCGTCGCGGAGACGGAGAAGATATGCGGCGAGAGGCCGCAGATGTACCAGGTCGCCGGCGGGTCGGTGGCGATCCCCCTGAGGCGCATGGGGATACCCGCCTACGGCGGCGGGATAATCAGCGACATCCCGGGCCACGGCCCGGACGAATACGTCGACCTGATGAGGCTTGTGGGCGAGACGATCCTCATGAAGCATCTGATGGAGACGAGGCTCTAGCCGGCCGGCGGTACAGCACGTACTGGGGCGTCCCTTCCGTCCTCTCGAAGACCAGTTTCGCGACGAAATCCGCCTCCGTGGGCGCCGCGCCATCGCGAAGGTCGGGGAGGAACGCGACGCGCCACCGTCCCGCGTTTTCCGAAAAGCCCGGAAGGAAGAAGCGGAAGGCGGGGCCCAGGTAGGGCTGATCGAGGGCCGCGCCCCTGCCCGCGATGTTCTCGCCTATGTACGCCGGGAGGTCCGACGGGCTCCCGCGGACGAAATCGAAGGCGGGCGTGAGCGCGAGGATCGCGACGATGCAGGCGAGGGCCGCGGGCCTCTCGGAAAGGAGGAGCGCGAGGGAAATTATCGCCGGGACGAGGAAGGCGCTAGCCTGGTATATCGTGATCCCGGTCGGGGCGGGGGCGAGGGCGAGGAAGACTGCGAGGAGGGCGAGGCCGTAGCGCGCGGCGAGGCCCTAGGTGCGCGGGCTCGAGAGGAGGAGTGCCGCCGCGCAGATCGCGGCGAACAGGAAGGGAATCGTGGAGCCCAAAGCCGTGGGCGACGTCTGGGCGTCGTGGAGGTTGGCGAGCTGGTAGATGCGCGCGAGGAACTTGTCCGGGAGCCCTTGCGTGAGCCCCGCCGCCACGCCGGAAAACGTCCCGCTGGGGAGGCCGCTCACGGAGGAGAGGGCGAGGGCCAGGGGATGCGCGAAGAATCCCAGGGCGAAGGGGGCGATGGCCGCCGCCGAAAGGAACCTCCTGTCGAATCCCATGATCGCTACGAGCATCGGGACCGCCATGAAGAGCGCCGAAAGCTTCGCGCCCGTCGAGACGCCGAGGGCGAAAAAAGCGAGGGCGAGGAGGGGGGCGCGCCGATGGTCCCTCCATTTCAGGATCAGGAAGATGAACAGAAGGTCGTATGCCAGGGTCGTCCCTTCTGGGAGCGAGCCGAGGGCGAAGACGTAGCGGGAATAGGGCAGGAAGAAGAGGAACAGGGAAGAAAGGGCGCCCAGCGTCTTGGAGCCTGTCAATCTCGCCGCGACAAGGTAGAGCAGGAGGACGGCGAGGGCGAAATGTAGGTACGATGCGAGGCGCAGGGCGAAGACGGGCCCGAGGGCGCGCGAGAACGCATAGTCGGAGAGGCCTTGGACGATCGATCCGTAGGGGCCGATATAGAAGCTGAAGGCCTGGATCGGGCCCCCCGAGCGTGCCGCCGAGGAGAAGACGTCCAGCTGCGCCGGCTCGTCAACGTAGAGCTGCGCCGGAGCGCCCTCGAGGCCGGCGCCGCGCAGGGCCAGGAGCGCCAGGAGGAGGAAGATGAACGCTAGCTCGGTGCGGCCGCGCCTTTCTGCCATCTGCGGAAGCTTGGGCGCCAGGGCCCCTTTTTACTGTTGCGGGCTTGCACGGCAATCATCCGCAGAGGATTCCCCTAGGGGAGAAATTCCTTCTTCTTGATCTTCTGCGGGAGGTACTCCTCGGAGACGAACTTGAGGTGGCGGCTGGCGAGAGCCTCCTGCTCGGCCTTGATCTTGCGCTCTATCATGAGCTTGAGCTCGGCCTGCCACTCCTTGGCGCCGAACCAGGGGTATTTCAGCATCTCGCGGGCGCGCTTGATGTCCTGGTCCGTCGCGCGTATCGTGTACTTCTGCAGGCCGAAGTTCTCGATGTCTGCCATCGTGAGGCCTATGAACTTGGCAGACGGCGTCGCGAACTCCTCGGAGGCGTGCGCGAGGTTGATCGACCCGCTCTTGATGACGGAGTAGATATAGTACCCGTAGGCGTCCGCGTCCGTGAAGACGTAGACGGGGAGCTTGGACTGGAGATGGATGTTGTGTATCAGCCTCTTGGTCCCGCGCGCCGCCTGGCCGTGCGTGCCGATCAGGACGCAGTCGTGCTTGGCCCAGAACTTGTCCTCGTTCAGTCGATCGAACGTCGCGTTCTTCTCGACGACCAGGACGAACTTCGCGTCTATCTTCCTGAACCTGATGTCCTCAACGTTGCTGGGAATCGACCAGCCGCCGCTGCCAAGCTTTGACCAGTCGATGATGTCGCCCCGGTCCTCCACCGTCACCTTCCCCGCCGCGACGCCCGAGCGGTCGGCGTTGAGGTGCAGCTGCTCTCGGAGGATGTCGAGCATGACCTCCAGGTCGACTATTATCGGATCGCTCTCCCCCTGCTCCTCGAAGGTGTTCTCGTGGGTGTCCGCGATGTTCCTCTTGAGCGAGTAGTACGCCTCCCTGATCGACGCGTGGATGTCGTGCTCGACGAGGTCCTTGCAGAAGGATGTTACGAGCAGGGTCTGCATGAACTTCCTCGCGTGCGCGACGTTCACGAAGTAGCGCTTCGATTCCTGGGTCCCCAGGGAGAGCGTCTTCTTGGATTCGCTGAACTTCACGTTCGAGAGCGCCCGCACGGGGATCGACACGTAGGGGTTGTCACCCTTCTTTATCTGGCCGACGACGTCGGTCCCGAGCCTGAGAAGCTTGTCCTGGATCTCCTTCCTGGCCATGTTCCTAGTCTAGTCCTCCCCCGGCCCGTTCTCGTCAGAAGGCTTCCTCTTCGGGCCGGAAGCCTCGGCTTCGAGCTCCTCTTCGCCCTCGATGTCGCCTTTCTTGAGCTTGGCGTTGACTATCTTCTGGAGGCGGCCTCTGATGTCCGGCTCGCTGGCCTTCGTTATCTTGGACAGGCTGCGGGAGATCTCCGGGATGTACTTGTTGAAGAGCTCGTTTCGCCTCGTGCGCGCCTGCTCGCGCCTTATCCCCGAAAGGTGGCTCTTGAGCTTCCTCCCTGCGTCCATCAGCGCGAAGCGCAGCTCCTGTATTATGTCCTCGTCGTCGGAGAGTGCCTGCTTGCCCGCGGACGTGTAGGGCACGTGCGGCGAGATGAAGTTCACGACGACCGTCATCGGCGAGTTCTCGAAGTCGGATATGTGGTAGCGCTTCCACTCGACGCTCTTCACGGCCTGCGTTATCGCGCACCCGCCGGCGTCGAAGAGAAGGGGGACTCTGTTGGTGAAGCGCATGATCTCGGCGACCCGGGCGGTCACGGTGAAGCCGTCCTGCTTGAGGGTCGCAATCTTCCCCGCCCCGCCCTCGTACGCCAAGCCCACCTCTATCTGGAACGGGATGCCTCCACGGTAGATGGCGGGGGGCCGGGTGACCACCGAGTAGAAATTCGGCTTGAGGAGGTTCTTGAGGCTCTCCGCCACCTGGTCCTCGCCTATGGGGACGAGGCCCTCGGTCGCGGGGGCGATGAACTTCACCTGCTTGAAGGCCTTGATTATCGTCTCGGCCTGCAGGTGCGTCATCTCCTTGGGATCCATCGCGAAGTTCACGCCGGGGCACAGCTTCGCTATCTCCTCCGCCTTCGCTGAGGAGACGCGCGAGAGGGAGGCAGAGAGGAACGTGCCAAGCTTCCTAGCTTCGGTGTTGGCGGCGAGGCCCCTGAGGTCGTCGGCGGTTATGCCCAGCGGGTGCTGCTGCATCTCGACGGGCTTGGGCGGGATCTTCTTCGCGCTCTTGTCGAACGTGACGATGTTCCCGTCGGGCTCCTTGAGGACGATCTTCGCGTGGGGGTTCGCCATCGCGGTCCTCCTGAGGTACTCGGTCACGCCCTGCTCGGACTTTTGGTAGAGGACGTCCTTGTAGTGGGCGATGATTTTGGTCCCGCGCCACTTGCCCTTGGCCTTCTGGAGCTCGAAGATGACCGGCTCGTTCTTCTTGATGTCGATGTCCATGACGGCCGTGAGGATCGTCCCGTTGCCGCCGGACGTCACGATCTTTATCGGCTGGCCCGTCGTCATGTGCGCGAACATTATCGCGCCCGCGGCCCCTATCCCCTGCTGGCCCCTGGACTGGATGTAGCGGTGGAACTTCGTCCCCGCAAGCATCTTCCCCAGGAGCTTGGGGATGTAGCTTTCCGGCATCCCGGTGCCGTTGTCCTGGACGGAGACCATGAAGTCGCGCTCGCCTATCTCCTGGAGCTCGACCGTCACCTCAGGGAGGATGTTCCCCTCCTCGCAGGCGTCCAAGGCGTTCGTCACGAACTCGTGCACTATCGTCGTGAGGTTCCTCAGGGGACCCGCGTAGCCGAGCATGTGCAGGTTCCGCCTGAAGAACTCGGCGACGTTGGACTCGCGGTAAGTCTTCTTGAAGAAGTCCTCGGAGTTGAACTCCGCGGTGTTGTCCGTGATCCTCTCCGCCGGCGGGGTCACTCCCGTCGCCATATGTCAAACGACACTTCCCTTTTCTTCCTCTCTATGAGTTTGTACACCGTGGCGTGCATCGCGCCCCCTAGGAGCCTCTCGATGCCCCCCCTCGCGATGGCGACCGCGTCGTCGGGCCCTATCACGCCGACCGTGTCGCCGTAGACCGACATATATATCCCTAGCGTCTCCTCGAAAACGCGTCTGCACTTGCCCCCTTCGCCTATCAGCCGGCTACGCAGGCGCATGAGCGTCTTCTCATTCTTGGAGAACTCCTCGAGGTCCACTAGGAAGAAGGATATCCCGTCCTCTAGGAGCTCGAGCGCCTTCTCCGGGGCGAAGCCGCGGCCTATCGCCTTGACGACGTCGCGGGCGCGGTAGGCGAGGAACGGGTCGCCCGCCTTCTTCTCCTGGATGGAGACCTGGCCGTCGCGCGATATCTCCATGTCTATCTGGCACCGGGATTCTATCATGCGCTTCGTCCGCCCCTCCGTTCCCACGAGTATGGCGACGCGCTCCTTGGGGATCGAGAGGAAGGATGTCATTTCTTCTCCTCGGCACCGTCCGTAACGCGCTTTAAAACGTCATCGGGAGCGGCTTTCACCCTGAGTTTCCTGGAGAAATAACCCGCGACGTTCTCGCAGTCGCGCGCCAGGAATTCCATCGCGGACGGATGAGTGAGGAGCACCGCCTGCGCGCAGTCTATTATCACGGGCTTCCTGCCCTTCACGAGGATGTTGTATTCGGAGAGGTCGGAGTGGACCAGGCCCGCCTTGTGGATGCGGCGCATGTTCTCGACGACCTTCTTGAAGAAGCCGGCGGGGTCCTTCAGGCCGGAGCCCACCTTCTTGAGCTGCGGGGAGATGGAATCGCCGTCCGTCACGAGCTCGAAGACGAGGACGTTCTCCATGAAGGCTATCGGGTGCGGGACACTGACGCCCGCGTCCTCGAGCTTCACGAGGTTGGAATATTCCTTCTTCGTCCAGGCGAGGACGATGTCGCGCTTGCTCTTTCCTATGTTCTCGAAGCGCTCGTCGCCCTTGATGTACGGGAGCATGTTCTTGAAGTCGGAGGTGTCTATCCGGTAGATCTTCACCGCGACGAGGCGGCCGTTGGAATCCTCGCCAGCGTAGATGTTCCCCTCCTTGCCGCTGTTGAACTCGCCATTCAACTTGGCGAAGTGGCCCGCGGCCATGAGCTTGTGCAGGATAAGGAGGGTGCTCTTGCCGAAGACGTCCTGGAAGTTCTTGTCCACCTGGCGGATCTTGCGGGGGCCCCGCTTCGGCGGCTGGGCCTCCTCCTCGTCGTCCCAGCGCTCCCCGGTTATTTCCTCGTCCTTCTCGCCTTCGACATTCTCTTCCCCGCCGGCCATGTTGGGCGCTTCTTTCAGCTCACCTGAAGTCGGCCGGGACCTTGCTCTTCTTCACGAGCCAGTCCCACTGGGCGTTGCTGTAGCGGTAGATGAGGTCGCACTTCTCGTCGGCCTGGACTGGCCAGGGCTTCAGGAGGACGAGGTCGCCCTCGCGTATCCAGAGGCGCCTTGCGTATTTGCCCGGGATCCTCCCGAGGCGTATCTTGTTGTCTAGGCACCTAACGTACATCTTGCTGTACCCGAGGCGCTGCTCGACTATGCCGTACGTCTCGTTTCCGACCGGGAGCTGGACGCGCGCGATCTCCTCGCTTAGCGTGAGTGGAGGGCGAAACTTCCTTTCTGCCATTGCGGGAGGGGGCGCAAAGGCCTCTTTTAAAGGTTCCCGGCTCGGCCCCCGGAAGGCTTTCAGGAAAGAAACTTCACGAGAATGGAGCGCTTGTATTTCCCGTGGCCCTCGGAATGCTCGTAGCCTATGAGCTTTGAATCCTCGCGGGTCTGTACGGGCTGCCCGCGCGCGAGGCGGCGGACAATCGAGCGGGCGGTCGAGACGTGGGTGAAGTAGTATTCGGCCTTGTCAGGGTTCCGCCTCGTGAGGGCCGTCACCTTCCCCCGCGAGTTCTCCTCGGCGATGACCTTCCTTGCCATCTCCTCCACTAGCGCCTTCCTCTCGGGCGTCAGCTCCTCGACGACGAACTTCAGGACCGTCGTGAAATGGTGGGAATCTTTCTTGTGGCAGTCGGGGCATTTCGCGTTCTTGTACTCGAAGGTCTTGTTTTCCGGCACCTTCCTCCACCCGCCGCGGCGGAAGATGCGCTTGCACCAGCGGCAGCGAAGTACCCGGTCGCCCTTCTCCTTTGGCAGCTCCTCCGAGAGCTCCGCCTCCCTGCATTCGGGGCAGATGTTTTCCTGGAAGATGCCCGTCTTCCCGCAGATGCAGCAGAACGGCTCGCCCGGCATCCCTGCTCAGTCCTCCGCCGGAAGGACGATGGATTGCAGGTGGGGGACCGTCCGCCCCTTGGAATCGTAGAAGAAGAGGGTGCTGGGATCGCCCGTGAGGCCCAGGATCCCGATGACATCCTTGCCGACGAGGTTCCCCACAGTCGCCTTGGAGAAGGCTTCCTTGAGATCCTCCGGGCTGCCGCCCGCCTCGCCGTAGAAGCCCGCCTTGAGCGTGAAGGGTTCCTTCAGCATGTCGCCTTTCTCCCTGAACAGGGGGGCGCCGACGAGGGACGAATCCGCCGCCGCGAGGACGAGGTGCCCCTCGAGCGAATGGAGCTTGAAAACGAATCCCTCTTGGGCCATTTTTATGCGAGCCTCCTCTTAGATAGATATATAGCGCCGGGGAGCCGTTTAAAGCCATTATGGTGGAGAGAAATTGGCCCCTTTGGAGTGGGCCGCGCCTCTCCGGCGCCCTGACCTTCCTCGCCGTCCTCTCGGCGGCGCTCGTCGTCCTCGCCCTGCCCCTAGCCGGCGCGGCGGACGTGCGCGTCGCAAAGAACGTCACGGGCGACAAGATAGTGGATTTCGGGTCGGGCGTGCGCGTGAGCGTCTCCGTCTCCTCCGCCGAGCAGCTCAAGCTCGAGAGGCTCGACGATCCGGTCCCCGAGGCGTTCTCCGCCCTCAACTATCCGTCCTTCTGCGCCTTTTCCCCCGGCGCGCTCACGTGCATGATCGGCGTCACGACGAGCAACCTGAGCTTCACATACGACCTCGTCGCGGTCGGGGCGGGCCAGAAGGTCGTCTTCCTCCCCGCCAGGATCTCCTACACAACGCAGGACGGCCTTTCCGAGTCGCGCTCGTCAAACGAGATAGACGGCTTCTACTACGTCGGCCGCTCGCTCATCAACACGAGCGTGAGCGTCCTTGAGGTAGACGGGCAGGCGGCCGTGCAGGCCTACGCCCTCCCGGGCTCGAGGCTGAGGATCGGGATAACTGCTAGGAACGCAGGGGCCCTCTCGGCCGACGCCGTCGCGCTCTCGCTGAAGCTCCCCGCGGGCTGGACGCTCTCCTCGGGGAAGGTCCTCGCCTCGATGCAGACCCTTGCCGCCGGCGATTCCGGCGGGCTCCTCGCGACAGTCACCGCGCCGTCGGTAGGGAACTTCAGCGAGGGCATCGCCGAATTCAACTACACCGCCACCTGGGTGGATGCGGGGAGGCTGCGCTCCTATTCCGCGCCGCTCACAGTCCTCATGCAGATGCCGGCGCTTTCGGCCAAGAGGACCGAGACGATAAAATGGAGGAAGGCGGGGAACGCGATACAGGCGGTCCTGGAGACGGAGATAATCCTCAGGAACGCGGGCTCGGCGGAGGCTTCCGTCTCCCTCCAGCAGGAGGTCCCGCCCGTGATTGAATCGTCCTCCATCGTCGCGTCCCTCAAAATCCCGGGAGGGAGCGAGCAGAAGCTCAGGGCCGTGTCCGTCGTCTCCGGCGAGAAGGTGGCCGTTCCGGCGGGGACGGTCGTCTACACGGACGCCCTCGGGAACAAGTACGACGCCTTCAAGTTCCCGGCTGAGGAGGTGAGGATCGAGAAGAGCCTCTGGGCCACGGTCTACCAGATGACGCAGAAATGGTTCCCGCTCCCGCAGATAGCCTCACTCGTCGTCGTCCTCGCGATTTTCGCGTTCTTCGCGACCCTCACGCAGAACGGGTACCTGCTCCTCGCGGCGGGAGCCGTGCTACTACTGGCGGTGCTCGTCCTTGTTTCGACCGCGATGGTCTGGTTCGGATTGTGATTTATCAGGCGACGGCCCGAACGGTGGTTCTGCTGCGCCGGCCATGCGCGCCTATCTAAGCTATGGCGCGCACCGAGTTCTGAGGCGCCGGCCCTGGGCCGGATGCCCCTATGCAATTGCGCGCACTGAATTCTGGGCACCGCACGCGTTGCACTTCATGATCGTCACGCGGTCCTCCTTGAGGAGCACCGTCTCGTGGCGTCCGCAGGCGGGGCAGAGGACGAACTCCTTCACGTAGTCGGAGATGCGCTGGTTCACTTGGTTCGGGCCTATCTTGCCCTTGAGTATCAGGCGCGGACCGTCCATGTTCCCCGGCGTCGCGAGCTCGCGGTTGAGGTATTTTAGCATATGCTCGGGCTTCCTGTCTATGACGTCGCACAAGTCAAGGAAGTTCCTTATCTCTGTTCTTGAGCCAGATATCCAGACGTCGGCCTTGGGCACGCTGAAGAGGACCTCGCTACCGGTCGTCTGGGGGAGCTTGGCTTTCGCTCTCGAGAGCATCTCGTCGTACAAGTAGAACTCGGATTTCGCCATCTGTCGCTTTGAGGCCGGAAACGGGCTTTATATTGTAATCGGCCGCGGCCCCGGGGAGGCCTAGAGCAGCCTTCGGAACCTTCCGCTCTTGGGCTCGAAGATCTCGCCCTCGCTTATCAGCTCCTTTATTGACTCGTCGACGGCCGAGGAGGAGAGGCCGGTCTCGCGCAGGATCGCGCCGTACTCGGCGCCGCTCGAGCCTGTCTTCTCTATCGCGGAGAGGACGGCCTGCTTTGCCTTGATCGCCGCCGCGGATGGCGGCGCCTCCGGCGCCCCGCCCTCTGCCCCCTCCTCGGCCGCGGCCGCCTGCTGCTCCCGGGCCGCAGGGGAACCCGGGCCTGCGGAGGGGTTCTGCGAGACTATCACCGCCTCGATCGCGCTCCGATCGAAGCCGTATTTCGTCGACAGGAACTCGACCATCTTGGACGGATCGTCGAACTCGGCGGAGGTCTTGGCCACGAGATCGCGCAGGGACGAGACCTTCCTCGTCTCCCTGACGAGCTCCAGGCGCCTGAGCATGAGCTTGTCGAGGTCCGAGGGGAAGATGGCCTCGGGCGAGATGTAGACCTCGTCTCGGTATTTGCGAAGCTTCCCGATGACCGAGACGACCTGCCCGAACTGGAGCTCCTTGAGGATCTTCACCTCGCCCTTGAAAGCCTTGAGGCGGATGGTCTCCGTCCCGTCGTCTATCGTGACGGTCCCGTAATTGCCGTCCTCGGCGAAATAATTGGCGACGACTACGCCCAGGAGGTTGACGCGCGACATCCTCCTTCCCGAGGGGCTTATCAGGTAGTCGGGCTCCCACCTCCCGGAGACCTCGAAGTAGTTCCCGCCCGCTATCTCGGAAATGCTGGCCTTGACCGCGACGAGCCTGGGCTGTACCTGCTGCTGGGGCTGCCCCGTCCCTGCCGGGCCTGGGTTGGCTTGGGGGAATGTGTCCTGCGCCATGTTGCTGGCAAAAACCGCGCGCGCCGATTTATAACGGTTTATCGCCCGCCTTGCCGCTAATTGGGGATTAGCCGACGCGCTGGACGAGGCCCGGCCTCGGGCAGTAGAGCGTCCCCTGCTTAATGAGCTTGTCCATTATGCCCTCGGCGTCCTCCTGGGACATCCCGAGCTCTACGGCCTTCGCCACGAGGTCGACCTGCTTGAAGGGGAGCGATCCGTCCTTCTCTATCTCCTTGAGCGCCTGCTCGAAGGTGTTTATCTTGCTCCTCTTGGCCGTTGATACGCTCCCCTCGAGGCGCGCGATGTCCAGCTTCCCTGTCTCCGGGTCGAATCCTATTTGGTAGAGGCAGTATTTCATTAGGTCTATCGCCTTGAGGGCGTCCTCGGCCGTCACGGTGTCCGAGAGGCGCAGCCGGGCGTTCGCTTCCGCGAGGCGCACCATCGCCTCCAGCTGCCTCGCGGTTATCGGGACCGACTGGAGCTCCTCGCGCTCCCCCAGGTGCTTGGTGCGCAGGCCCACGTAGAATGACTTGATCTCGGCGACTGCCTCGCTGGTGAGGTGCGTCTGCTCGAAGGTCCTCTTGGCGTACGCGATGTACTTCCTCATCAGGGTGCTGTCGATCGCCGCCTTGAGGTGGCTCTTGGGCTGCTTGTGGAGCATCAGGATGTGGTCGGCGAGGCTCTCGTCCTTCTCCCTGTCCGGGACATCGCGCAGGACGAAGATGAGGTCGAAGCGCGAGAGGAGGGTCTCGGGCATGTCTATCTGGTCTATCATCTCCTTATGGGGGTCGAAGCGGCTGTACTTGGGGTTCGCCGCGGCAAGAATCGACGTCTCGGCGCGCAGGTTCGCGTGGATGTTGGCCTTGGCTATCGACACCGTCCCCTGCTCCATGATCTCGTGCATCGAGGTCCTGTCGTCCTCGGCCATCTTGTCTATCTCGTCTATCGCGCACAGGCCCCTGTTGCAGAGGACCACCGCCCCCGCTTCCAGAGCCCAGCCGCCGAGGAACTCGTCCTTCACGACGGCCGCGGTGAGGCCCGCGCCGGTAGCGCCCTTGCCCGAGACGTACATGGACTTGGGGGAGAGCATGCTCACGTACTTGAGGAGCTGGGACTTGCCGCTCCCCGGGTCGCCCACGAGGAAGACGTGGATCTCGCCGCGCGTCCTCATCTTGTCTTGGCGGATCTTGGAGACCCCGCCGAAGAGCTGCAGGGCGATCGCCTCCTTTATCCGCTCGTTCCCGTAGATGGACGGGGCGATCGAGGCGACTATCTTCTCCTTTATCTTGGGGTCGGAGGCGAGCTGCCTGATGGCGTCCTCGTCCTCCTTGGTGAGCTCCAGCTTCTCGAACTCCTGGACTGTGTTCTCGATGTATATCGCGTGCAGGTAGATCTCGAATATCTTGGAGCGCGCGCCCGTCCTGAGGATGTTGGGCTTCTCCTTCAGCACCCCGGTCACCTTCACACGGTTCCCGGGAGTGAGGCGCTCCCTCAGCGTCGGCTCCACCAGGTCGTCGTGGAGGATGACATCCACCCTGCTGGGCTGCTCGCCGCCGACGAGGCGCTCGGGCGACTCCTCAAGCTTCAGGCCCTGGCTGTCGCGGAAGGCCTTGTCCACCTCCTTGAAGACGCTCTTGCCGCAGATGCATCTCGTCGGCTTCTTTATGCCGTGCTCCGTCTGCAGGACTGATATCTTGTTACCGCAGTCAAGGCACTCGAATGTTATCTCCAGGACCTCGGGGCGCACCTCGGACGCCTGCCTGATGAGGCCCTCGACCTGCACGAGCTTCCCCAGGTGCTTGGTGCGCAGGTCCTTGAGCTTCACATCGAAGTCGGACCACATGTCGTAGATGCGCACGTAGACCCTCTCCTTCGTGGAGAGGTCCATCCCGGAGACGACGGCCTCAAGCTCCTCGATTATCTCGATGGGGCGCAGGATTATCGTGTCCGCGAGGTCCGGGTCGTACTTCTCGAGGTCCGAGAGGGAGACGAGGAAGCTCCTCGAGCCCTTGTTCACGGACTCGCGCAGGCGCTTCTCGTAATCGGTCCTTATGAGGAACTCCTTGAACCGACGCACCGCCTCCTCGTTGTCTAGCCCCATTCCCTGGTACTCGCCAGCCCGGCGCCTGGCCCGTTAAATTGCTTCCGATGCGAGTTTCCGGTAACAATTCCACCGGAAGCGGATGAACCGGGGGGGGTCAGCCGGCGGAGCCTGCGAATTGCGGAAGGCGCGGCAGGAGCCGGGGCGCCAGGAGGGCTGCGCGCAGGACATGGGCGCCAGCGTCCGGATCCCCCGGGACGCCCGCCATCCTCAGGCTCCATCGCGCGTCCAAGGGGAATTCCAGGGCGCCGGCGAGGAGCTGGAGGAGAGCGAGGGCGGCGATTATCGCGAGGAGCGCCGCGGGCCGCCCCTTCAGCTCCCGCAGGCCCGCCGCGCAGAGCAGGAGGAAGGGCGCGGCCGAGGAGAGGAACGCGGAAAGCTTGTTGTCGTCCCAGTTCTCCATCGGGGCGAAGAGGAGGAACGAGAAGGCGAGCCAGAGGATCCAGGGGGCCGCCGCGCGGGGGGCCGCGGACGCGCCGAGGAGCGCGAGGGCGGACGCGAGGAGCCCGAAGGAGGACAGGAACAGGAGCGGCAGGTAGAGGAAGACGGGGTAAGGATAGCCAGGCGTGCGGACTATCGTCCCGCCCTGGAAGTTCAGGAGGCCGTTGAACCTGAAGCACGCCGGCCCGAGGCACTGGAGGTAGAATCCCTCGGCGGGCGCGACGACCTGCGTCTCGTGGGCGAGGGGGCTCCCTAGAACGGTCCAGTGGAAGTAGAGCGACGGGAAGATCAGGACGAGGAACCCGGCGAGGAAGAGGGCGGGCCTGCTCCAGGGCGTCCTCCAAAGGCCGAGCGCGAGGAGGACCGCCGGCGCGCATACCAGGAGCTCGTGGCGGGAGGAGAGGAGGGCGGCGAGGATCCCCCCTGCCAGGAGGGACCGGCCGGAGAAGTCCTCCGAAGACATGAGGAAGACGAGGAAAGATGAGAGGAAAAGGAGGAACGGGAGGGCGAAATGCGTGACAAACCCGCTCTTGAGGACGAGCGGATTGACGAAGAGGATCGCCGCGAGCAGGGGCGCAGCAAGTTTGGGCGAGCCGGCCCGCAGGAGCGCTTCGCGCACGAGGACGAACCCGAGGACGGCCGGGAGAAGGAGGAAAAGCGCCGTCGCAGCCGCCCGCCCGAGGAAGGAGAGGAGGAGCGCGGCGGCGACCGGCGCGCCCTCCGGCTGGTCACCTAGAGTCGACATCCCGTAGTCGGAGGGCGCCGCGCCCAGGACCTTCGCGCCTCCGGGAAAGGCGGCGCCGGACGCGAAAATCCCGGCGGTGCGCTCGTAGAGGGCGGAGGTGGAGGCCGGGTCAACGGAGGCGAGGAGATAGACCGCCGCGACCGCGAGGAGAAGGGCGAGGGAGGGCGCATCCGTTCCCGCCGGCCGCAGCTTCTCTTTCCTTGCCCCGGGAGCCGGGACGTAGGCGAGGACGAGGAACAGGACGAGCGCGGAAAGAATGTGCACGCGCGCAGGCCCCAGAATCGCCCCCGCTCCGATGATTTTCAGCAAGGCCGAGATGAAGGGCACCGCCGCAAGCGATGTCGCGGCGGAAAGGACGGCTGGGACGGCGAGGCCCCGCACGCGCCGCGTCCAGAACGGCAGGGCCGGCAGGAGGAGTATCCCCCAGGAGAAGCAGAAAGGGCCCGGCTGTCGTTGCTGCGGATGCGAGCGTCGTCGGCATTTCCTGCCGGCGCCCGCGGGGCCGCGCCTTATTATAGGATTTTGTCTGCGCGGCCTTCTTAGCCCTTCTTCGCCGCCGGGGAAGGAACCATCCGGAAGTCCAGGAACCGCTTGAAGAGGTAGGGCAGCTGCTCGGGCCGCATGAACCTGGCCGCCGAAAGGAACCTGCGGGGGCTGGAGTAGAAGCGCCAGAACGCGCGGGGGAGGGCGTCCTGAAGGTCCTTCCTCGACAGGCCCGGGGATTTCCAGGTCACCTCGTGGAAGCTCCTCGCGTCCCACGGATAGGTCTTGGCGTCGTACCCCAGGTCGTTCCACAGCTCCGTCCCGGGCATAACGTCCAGGACGTTGAACTGCGCCCTGTCAAGGGGCAGGCTGCACGCGAAATCTATCGTCTTGTCTATCGTCTCCTTCGTCTCGCCCGGGAGGCCGAAGATGAAGAAGCCCTGCGTCATGAGGCCGGCTTCCTTTGCCATGCCCACCGCCCTCTCCAGAGTCCTGATTTTCACATCCTTCCTGACGTTGTCGAGTATCTTCTGGTCGCCCGACTCCATCCCGAACGCGACGCCGTAGAATCCCGCCCGCTTCATGAGCTTCAGGAGCGGGAGGTTCACCTTGTCGGCCCTTATCCCGTTGGGCGTGAACATGCTCACCTTCAGGCCGCGCCTGATGATCCCCTCGCAGATTCCGGCAATGTGCTTCCTGAAGAACGTCAGGTTGTCGTCCTCGAAATGTATCTCCTTCACGCCGAACATTGTCGCGAGCACCTCTATCTCGTCCACGACGTTCTCAGGGCTCCTCGCGCGGAAGGTCTTCCAGAAATGGGGGCTTGCGCAGAACTTGCACCTGTAGGGGCAGCCGCGCGTCGTCGTTATCGGCGCATAGGGGAAGCTCTTGATGAACCCCCCGTGCGGGGCCTTCTTGTACTTCCGCGGATCCATCTGCTCCCAGTCCGGGAACGGGAGGGAATCCAGCCTCCCTATCGTCTTCCTCGCCACGAACCGACGGGTCCTTCCAGTCATCACGCCGGGCACGCCCTCGGGCCCGCGCCCCGCCTCCACCGCCTCGACGAGCTCCAGGAACGTCCGCTCGGCCTCGCCGACGACAACGGCGTCCGCGCCGGTGCGCTCGAGGGTCACCTTGGGGAGGAAGGACGCCTGGGCGCCTCCGACGACGACAAACATCCCTGCCTGCTTGAGCTTCTTCACGAGCTCTATCCCAGGGAGGAAGAAGGCGAGAGGAGGTAGATGCCTACTATCCTCGCGCCGAACCGCCTGCATTCGGCCACTATCTCCTCGCTCCCCAGGTCCAGGTTCAGGGCGTCGAGGAGGAGCGTCTCGTGGCCCCTGCTCCTGAGGTAAGAGGACACATATCCCATCCCGAGGGGCGGGGCTATCAGGAAGGTGTGGTAGCGCGGGCGCGTGAGGACCACCCTCATTTCCGGATGCGCGCCTGCAAGGGGCCTATATTTCCTTTTCGTCCGCCGCGCCCGGCACCCGGAAGACCTTGAGACAGGAGGCCGCGCCCGAGACGAGCTCTGCGGAGCCGAACCTTGCGCGCAGAAGGGCGAAGAGCTCCTTGTTGGCCTTGCCCCCTTCGGGCTTGGAAGTCAAGCTCGTGACCAGGTCGCATTTCGCGCACTCGAACTCGTCGGACGGCTCGGAAATCCCGGATTCCTTGCGCCCCGGCCTCACAAGCACCTTGATCAGCAACGCTCCTTCTTCCCTCCTACCGTCCGTGGGGGCGCTCCGTTTCAAGTATGTAGGAGGCGACGTCCTTCTTCGCCCTCGAGACCCGCTTCATCGCCGACTCCAGGATCGTCCCCTTGAACCTTGCGGCGTATTCCCTCTCGGCGCCGAGGAGCGCCTGGACCTGCGGGCACGTGCGCTTGTCCCTGCACGCCCTGCACGTCGCGGGCGGGACGCTCCTCTCCATCTTTAGGAGGGGGCAGGGCATCGAGAAGGTGCTTATTTCCTCCGCCGAAGCGTCGGGAACCCTGGAACTGGTATCTCCCATGATGGCAGGCTCTTGCCGGGGCGCGCGTATTAATCCTTTCCCGGCAAGTCCCCGCGCCTATAGCCCGAAGAGGCCCTTTTTCTTTTGCTGCTGGAGGCCGTCGAACTCTCGCAGGAGGTCCTTCTGGCGCTGGGAAAGCCGCGTCGGAGTCGCAACCGTCACCTCGACGACGATGTCCCCGCGGCCCCTGCCCCGCAGGGAGGGCATCCCGCGGCGCGCGATGCGCAGCTCCTCCCCAGTCTGCGTCCCCTCAGGCAGCTCCACCGAAACGTCGCCGTCGAGGGCCGGGACGACTATCTCCCCGCCGAGCGCGGCCTGCGCGAAGGACACCCTGACAGGGTAAATGAGGTCGGCGCCGTCGCGCCTAAAGAGCTTGTGCTCCGCGACGTTGATGAGGACGTAGAGGTCCCCGCCCGCCTCGCCCTCGCCGGAAAGGCTGAGGGTCGTCCCGCTGTCCACCCCTGCCGGGACCTCGACCGTGAGGTCGTGCTCGGCGCTCACTTCGCCCTCACCCCTGCAGCGCGAGCATGCGCGCGAGAACCTCTCGCCGCGGCCTCTGCATTCGGGGCACGTCGAGAAGGTCTGGAAGAGCCCGATCATCGTGCGCCTCGTGCGGGCGATCCTGCCCGTTCCGCCGCATTCTCCGCACCTCGCCGGGCTGAAGCCGCCCTCGCCCCTGCATTCAGGACACAGGTCTCTCCGCTTGACCCTTATCCCCTTGGAGGCGCCCTTGAAGGCCTCCTCGAGGGTTATCGTCATTGGATAGCGTATGTTCCTCGCCCTCGGCCGCCCCTCATTCCCCATGCCCTCGCCGAAGGAGAAGGGGCTCGCACCGCCGAAGAACGTCTCGAATATGTCTCCCAGGCCAGAGGACTCGAAGCCCGAGAAGTCGCGCCACTGGGCCGATTGCGTGGAGCCCGGCTGGTCGGGCCCGAACCTGTCGTATTGGGCGCGCTTGGAATCGTCCGAGAGGACCGAATAGGCCTCGTTTATCTTCTTGAACTTCTCCGAGGCGCCTGCGTCCTTGCTGACGTCCGGATGGAACTTCCTCGCCAGTTGCCGGTAGGCCCGCTTTATCTCCTCGGCGCTCGCGCTCCTGGAAACGCCAAGAGTCGCGTAATAGTCTTCGGCCATCTTCTCCTTTCCAGCCGGCTTCTGTGCCGGCACCTATCCGGGGGGCGGACCGGGCGGCCTCTTTTATCTGTTGCCTTCAGAGTTCCCCTTCCTTGGGGTTCCCCTTGGGGTTCCCCTTGGGGTTCCCCTTGGGGTTCCCCTTGGGGTTCCCCTTGGG
>DYHY01000002.1:28850-96408 GCA_020723935.1 Candidatus Micrarchaeum sp. | reverse complement strand
CCTCAGACCTCGCCTAGGCTCGGCCCAAGGCACCATTCGATCGACGAGCCGGACGTTTCATCCCAAGGAACCGTTAAATATCCCCTCGGGAGCCCCGCGGGATGCAAGATGGCCTCTCGGTCGCGGCCGCCTTCATCGCGGGCCTAGCATCGTTCGTCTCCCCCTGAGTGATACCCTGCCTTCCTCGCTCACCTCGCCGGCCGATCGGGCGCGGGCCGCAAATCCCTCTTCCTCAACACCGTCTTCTTCGTCCTTGGCTTCTTGGCGTGCTTCTCGGTCCTCGGGGTCCTCCTGAGCACGGTCCTGGCGAAGGCCTCCTACGGCGTGCAGCTGTGGCTCTCGAGGGTCGCGGGCCTCGTCATAATCTTCTTCGCCTTCCAGACCCTGGGCCTCCTGAAGCTAGATTTCCTCGAGCGCGAATACCGCCTGGACCTCTCCAGGTTCTTCGGGCCGGGCTTCCTCAACTCGTTCGTCTTCGGAGCGGCCTTCGCCGTCGGCTGGACGCCCTGCGTCGGGCCGATCCTCGGCTCGCTCCTCGCCCTGGCGGTCTAGAACCCGGCGTCCAGCTTCCTCCTGATGGCCGTCTATTCCCTGGGCCTGCCGTTCCTCGCGACGAGCCTGTTCTCCGACAGAGTCCTCTCTTTCTTCAGGAAGCGCGGGAGGCTCTTTGGGTATTTCAACGCGGTCGTCAGCCTCCTCCTCCTCCTCCTCCTCCTCGGGATACTCGTCTTCACGCAGAACCTCGGGCAGCTGGCGAATTTCGGCCTCCTCAACTATCTCCTGCTGAACTGAGATGATGCGAATGGCGACAAGGAAGAACGCGAGGGCTGCGGCGGCCGCCGGCGCGAAAAGGCGCACATCAAGGCCGGCGATCCTCCTCACCCTCGTCGTCCTGACGATCGTCTCCATAGCGGTCCTGAGCCGGCTGAAGGCGGTGCCCCCCTCCTACGGTCCGGCGCCGATCGCGGGCAATCCGAACTCCTCCTTGAGCACGGACCTGCGCGCCGTAGCCAAGGCCCTGCGCTTCCAGCGCGCCCCGGAGCTCGTCTCCCCCCAAGGCCATGTCAACGCCAAGAACGTCACGGTCGGCGAGAACATCGGGAAGAAGGTCGTCCTGATAGACTTCTGGACCTACAGCTGCATAAACTGCCTGCGCACGATCCCCTTCCTTAACGCCTAGTATGGCAAGTACAAGGACGAGGGCCTGGAGATCATCGGCGTCCACACCCCCGAGTTCGCCTTCGAGCAGGACCTCGCGAACGTCGAGCGCGCGGTGAGGAAGCTAGGCATCGAATATCCCGTCGCCCAGGACAACCAGTATGGCACCTGGAACGCCTACGCTAACTGCTACTGGCAGGCCAAATACCTGATAGACACCGACGGCTTCGTCGTCTACAGCCATTTCGGCGAGGGCGGCTACGGCGAGGCCGAGAAGAGGATCCAGGAAGCCCTCGCCGAGCGCTCGCGGGTGCTATTGCTGGCGAACGAGACTCCGGCGGGGGGCCTCGTCGACGTGGCCGAGCAGAACCCTCGAGCTTCCTCCTGACGCCGGAAATCTACCTGGAGTATGGCTTCTCCCGCGGACAGATGGGCAACACCCAGGGGCGGGCTCCGGACGAGACAAGGGCATACTTGCTTCCGACGGACCTCGCGCGCGACAGGTTCTACCTTTCCGGCTCCTGGAAGAACACCAACGACGACATGGAGCTCTCATCCGTCCCGGGCTCCATCTCCCTGAGGTTCTACGCGAGGAACGTCTTCCTCGTCGCGGGGACGAGCGGGGACCCTATCGAGCTGACAATCCGCGTGGACGACAAGCCCGCAGGGAAGACGATAATAAACGGCTTCCAGCTCTACCAGGTCTACAACTCCACCTCCGGCTACAGGGAGCACAAAATAGAGCTCATCCCGGCCGCGCCGGGCCTGATGACATACACATTCACATTCGGGTGAGCCTCCCGGCGCCCGAGTGAACTTTGGATAAAGCCGCCCCCCGCGCTTCCCGGCGGGCCGCAAAAACCCTCCTGAAAAACCCAGGGCAACCCTTAAAAAGGCCCTCTCCGGACCCTCCGGCAGCGATGGCACGAAAGACAAAGGGCCTATTTGCGGCGGCAAAGCTGGCGCGCAAGCGCAAGAACTTCCGCCTCTCCCAGAAGGGTTTCAGGCAGGTCTTCTACGGGACGCGCCTCAAGGCGGATCCCCTGAAGAAGGCCCCGCAGGCGCGAGGCATAGTCCTTGAGAAGGTCGGCGTCGAAGCCAAGCAGCCGCACTCCGGGATAAGGAAGTGCGTGCGCGTCCAGCTCATCAAGAACGGCAAGCAGATCACGGCGATGACGCCGGGGGACAAGGCGATCACCTTCATAGACGAGCACGACGAGGTCGAGATCGAGGGCATCGGCGGGGCCATGGGCCGCGCGATGGGCGACATCCCGGGCGTGCGCTGGATCGTGACGAAGGTCAACGGGATAGCGGTCCTGGAGCTTCGCCGCGGCAAGAAGGAGAAGAAGAAGAGGTAATCTGCGATGGACGCGCCAAAGCTATTCGACAAGTACGAGTTCACTACGGTCGCGGTCGTGGCTCCCGGCCTCGCCGACTACATCAACCTGCGCCCGATCTACGTGCCCCACTCCGGCGGAAAGCACGTCAAGAAGCGCTTCTGGAAGAACAAGCTAAACATTGTCGAGCGCCTGGCGAACAAGATGCTTGTCACCGGCCACTCGAGCCTCTCGAGGAAGCACATCTTCACGAGCGGCAGGAACACGGGCAAGAAGCAGAAGGTGATCGCGGTCATAGAGGAGGCCTTCGAGCGCATCCACAAGCGGACGGGGAAGAACCCGATAGAGGTGCTCGTGCGCGCGGTGGAGAGGGTAGCTCCCAGGGGCGAGACGACATCCGTGCAGATGGGTGGGGTGAGAAGGCCGGTGTCGGTCGACGTGTCTCCCCAGAGGCGCGTGGACATCGCGCTCAGCCTGATAACCAAGGGCTGCTTCAACCGCTCGCGCGGGTCCAACCACTCGCTCACCGACGTCCTCGTCGAGGAGCTCATAAACGCCTCCACCGGCGACGCGAAGAGCTTCGCGGTGGAGAAGAAAGACAACATTGAGCGGCAGGCCGAGGCGGCAAAGTAAGGCTGCCCCCTCTTTTTTTGCTGCGGTTAGCGCGAGCCAGGATGCATAAAACCGTCCCTTCCCTCCCTGAAGGCGGGATAACTTTTTATTTCCCCGCCCGTAGCAGCGCCCGCAATGCCACTCAAGCCCATTGTCACCGCGCGCGCGGCCGGCCTCAAGTCGCCGATACGAGACATCCTCGGCCCGGCGAGGAAGCTTGCCGCCGGCGGGAAGAAGATGTACTACTTCAACATCGGCGACCCGAACAAGTTCGACTTCGACACGCCCAGGCACATGCGCGAGGCAATGAAGCGCGTCATGGACACGCGGGCCGGCTACTATTCGGATTCCGAGGGCGACATGACGCTCCTCAGGAAGATAGCCGAATACGAGAGCAAGAAGACCGGGGCGAACATAAGCCACGAGAACGTCGTCTTCACGACGGGCCTATCCGAGGCGCTCATGTTCCTCATGGGCGCGCTCCTAGAGCCGGGCGACGAGATACTCCTCCCCTCCCCGACATACCCGCCCTACGCGGATTACGCGACCTTCTTCGGCGGGGTCCCGGTGACCTACGACTGCATCGAGAAGGAGGACTGGCAGCCGGACGCCGAGGACGTGCGCAGGAAGATCACCCCGCTCACCAAGGCGATAGTCATCATCAACCCGAACAACCCGACGGGGGCGGTCTATCCGCCGGAGGCAGTGAAGAGAATAATCGGCATCGCGGCCGAGGCCGGGATCCCCGTCATATCCGACGAGATATACGACAGGATGATCTTCCGCGACGTGCCCTTCGCCTCGGCCGTCTCCCTCGCCAAGGATTCCCCGGTGGTCCTCCTGAACGGCTTCTCGAAGAACTTCCTCTCGCCCGGGTGGCGCGCCGGCTATGTGTGCTTCCACAACCCAACGTCCGACAGGAGCTTCTCGGACCTCGAGGAGGGGTTCAAGCGCCAGGCGCGCCTGCGCCTCTCGTCCTGCACGCCCATAGAGCTCGCCCTGCACTCGGCCTGGGAGAACGCGGACCATTTCAAGGAGATAAGGCAGAAGCTTTCCGAGCGGGCGGAGGCAGCCCACAAGATGATCAACAGCATACCTGGCCTTTCGGCGAGGAAGCCCGCGGGGGCCTTCTACATCTTCCCGAAGGTGGACCTTTCCGCCGGCGGATGGGCGACTGACAAGGAGTTCGTCCTCGACGTCCTGCAGAACACGGGCCTCGTCCTTGTGAACGGCGACGGGTTCCTCTGCCGCTCCCATTTCCGCTCCGTCATACTCCCACCCGTCCCAGTCCTCGAGGAGGCCTTCGGGAAGCTCAAGGCGTTCATGGAAGCGCTGCCGAAGAAGCGATCCGCGAAGGCTTCCCTATCCTGACGACCGGTATCTGGGTTCCGTCGGGAAGGCCCAGCGTCCCCAACTGCGTCTCGTTGTAGGATGGGATCTTCTCCGCCAGGCCGCGTATGAAGACCGGGTCCTCCCCCTTGACGGCCGGCAGGAGCGCGTAGAGGTCGGACCCCTCAAGGGCTTCCCTGAAGCCCGGCGCCGCGTAGACGCCGACGGCCTCAGCATCAAGGAGCGGCAGGCAATGCGCAATCTCCCAATAATACGCCAGCCTTTCGGTGAGGAAGAGGGAGCGGCGCGCGTCCAAGGCCGTCCCCCGGTATGACAGTCCCCCGCACGGCCCGGCGAGCTCCGGAGCCACTGCGCCATTGCCCGGGCCGTGCGGAGAGGGGGGCGCGCCGGCTTCCTCCCGCGCGCCCGTCTCGAGGACGGCAGGAGCCTTCTCGATGAAATGCGCCCTCATGGGAAGGGGCCAGACGGAGGCGGGACCCAGGTTCTTCTCCATACCCGAGATCCGCGCGCTCTGCGCCCTGGGGAACCTTTCGTGCCATCTCGGATCCTCCGGGAAGCGCGGGAGGGCCAAGACGCCCAGGACCAGGAGGTAGGAGATGGCGCAGGCGGCGAGGAAGGCGAAGATCGCCGCCCGCCTGCCCTCCGCGAGCGCCCCGATCCCCGCCGCGCAGACAATCGCCACGGCGGGGACGAGCGGGTAGAGGAGCCCCGTCTTGTGTGCCTCCCAGTTCTCCATCGGGAGGAGGAAAAGGACGAAGACCGCCGCGCCCGCTGCCGAGAGGGCGGCGAGGAGGACCCCGAAGGAGGCGAGCAGCGCGAGGGGCAGGAGGACGAACACGGGATATCCGTACCCGGGCGTCCTGACTATCCCCTCCTCCTGGAAGTTCAGGAGGCCGTTGAACCTGAAGCAGAGGGGGCCGAGGCAGTGCCTGTAGAAAGGGTCGGGCGGCGCGTAGGACTGGACCTCGCTTGCCAGGGGATTGCCGAGGACCGCGGAGTGCCAGGCGGTCCAGGGGAGCGCGAAGACCATGAATGCGGCGAGGAGCTGCGCCTTGTTCTTCCCCCGCGAGGCGAGCGCGACGAACGGGACGACGATCGCAAGCTCATGCCTGACTCCGACGAGGGCCCCGAGGAAGGCGCCGGCAAGCGGGCTCACCCAGCCTTCCTTCCGCGGCTTTCCGCCGCCCGCCTTCTTTCTTTCCTCCCGGAAGACGGCGAGGAAGACGGCGGCCGCGAGGAGGAATCCGGCGAGGACGAACCCCGTTTCGTTGTAGGCCACGTCAAGGAGCAGGGGGTTGAAGACCGAGAAGACCGCGAGGGCTCCGGACGCGGCGTCGGGAATGCCGGTCCTCGACGCCGCTAGGAAGACGATCGCGGCGATGAGCGCGGCCGGCAAGGCTGACAGAATCAAGACCCTCTTCGCGCCGAAGAGGGCGTAGAACGTGGCAAGGATGACCGAGAGCCCCTCGGGCTGGCCCGCGGATATCAGCGGCCTGCTCGAGAACGCCGCGAAGGCGGAGCGCGGGAAAGCCCTCGCCGAGATTGCGATGCCCGGACCGCCGCTGGCGTTGCCGGAGATTTCCACGAATATCCGGTCGCCCGCGAGGGCGCGCGCCTGCAGGATCTGGTCGCCGCGCACGCCCGGCGAGGAGAAGAGGAAGGCGACTGCCGTCGCGGCGAAAAGGGCGAACAGGGCCGCCTGCCTCGCCCGCCCCCGCCCGAGCAACTGCGCAAGCATCAGCGCTCCGACCGCTGCGACCGGGAGGGGCCCGCCCCCGAGGCTTGCTGTGAAGCCGAGCGCCGCGAGGGAGAGGATGACCTTGGCTAGCGCCGCATATGCGGAAGCCTTTCCGTCCACAATCCTGGCACTCCCCGGCCGCGGACAGTTCAAAAAACTTGTCCCGGGGAGGCCCTCCGGCGCGAAACAGTTTAAAGCCGGGACGCCCGCATCCCCCTGGGAAACGGGGGAACTTGGCAGCCAACGCGTCGATAGGCTTGGACTTCTCGCAGGTGTATTCCGATTTCGCCCGCCCCGACGCCTCGCCGATAGAGGTCTACAACATAGATCCCAGGTCGGCCGCAGCCGACTTCTTCCCCTCGGCGCGCCTCAAGGTCGAGCGCCTCCGCGGCGCCGGGAAGGCAGTCACGATGTCCGGCGAATTCAGCGTGGAAGCCTACAACCCATATCCGAGGCAGTCTCTCCTTGGGAAGCCTGCGGACGATGGGGGGACTCTGGGCGCATCCATCGCGCAGGCTCTCAACACCTGGGACGAGGGCCTCTCCGACCTGGGCCGCGTATTCTCGGTGATAGAGCCCAAATACCCCGACGGCGAGAGGCGCGCCGAGGAATCCTTCCGCGTCGCGACCGAGTTCTCCGTGAGGCTTTCGGACCCCTCCGACCGGGTCGAAAGGCAGAAGGCGGTGAATCTCCTCAACGGGGTGGGCGCGCTCTACGAGATAGTCGCAAGCGAGGTGCTTTCGGCGCAGGGCGTGTCCGGAGGGGACGGGGAGATAGTAATCCCGCTCGTGAGATATTCTGGCTCCCGCGTGATCGTCCCCTATAAGGCCCCCGAGAATGCCTCCGTCGGGACGCTCCCGACGAAAAGCGCGCCCGCCGCGCCGAAGGCTTGCCGGAGGCGGCCCGGCCTCTATTCGGTGTTCATAGGTCCCACGGCGGGCCTCGAAGCGCTCGCGCGCTCTGGCGAGGAGTTCCACTTCTCGGACGGCCGTCCGATGGACCTGTACGCGGGCGGCAAGGGCCTCGCGACTCTGACGGACCCCTCGATCCTCCTCCCCTTCTTCGTGGACGTCTACGGGAAGGGGTCGGAGGCCGGATACGTCCTTTCCGCCGAGATCGGGCTTGCGGAAGGGGCTACGCCCCGCGACTATTTCCGCATCCTTTCGGCGGCGGGGACCGCCGCATTCGTCTCGGGACTGGGGGGCTCGCAATTGACGGTCAAGGCGCGGCCCAAGAGCAGGGGGATACTTATTTCCCAGGGAAAGGCCGCGGCGGACGGGAAGGCACTCTACATGAACTTGCAAGAGATGCGAGAAACCATTGTGAGCGTCCTCTCGCCGTCCCTGCGCGAGGCCGAGGATCCCGCGAGGACCGCCGTCGCGATGGCCCTCTACCTGGAACGGCCGGCGCAGGACCACTATTTCAGGATAGACCTAGAGAACGCAATCGCCCGGGAGAGGGAAATGGAAAGGACCCTGGGGGAGTTGTACTGAGCATCCGGAAAACGCGTCCTTTGACGGCTCCCGAAGGTTTAAAAACCGCCCTCTGAGTCCCCTTTGCGATAGGATAATGGCAACGCAAGCCGAAGTCAAGGAAAAAACGCTGATCCTCATGGCTCAGCCCACGCTCATCAGGAACATCGGGATCGTCGCGCACGTTGACCACGGCAAGACGACCTGCACAGACAACCTCCTCGCGGGCGCGGGGATAATCTCCGACGAGATGGCCGGGAACCAGACCTGGACCGACTACGACGAGATAGAGCAGAAGAGGGGAATAACGATAAAGTCGGCCAACGTGTCGATGATCCAGGAGTACGGCGACAAGCACTACCTCATCAACCTCATAGACACGCCCGGCCACGTCGACTTCGGCGGCGAGGTCACGAGGGCCCTTCGGGCCGTGGACGGCGCGGTCGTCCTCTGCGACGCCGTCGAGGGCGTGATGCCCCAGACGGAGGCGGTCCTGCGCGCGGCGCTCAAGGAGCGCGCAAAGCCCGTCCTCTTCATCAACAAGGTGGACAGGTACGTGCGCGAGCTCAAGCTCACGCCCGAGATAATGCAGAAGCAGTTCATCAAGATCATCCAGAACGTGAACGAGATAATCTACAAGTTCGCGCCCGACGAGTACAAGAACATGTGGCGCATCTCGATAGAGGAAGGGAGCGTCTCCTTCGGCTCCGCATACCAGAAATGGGCGATAAACGTCCAGGTCATGAAGGAGAAGGGCATCGGATTCGCCCAGATAATCAAGGCGATAGAGGAGAACAAGCAAGACGACCTCCACAAGCAGATCCCGCTCACCCAGACGTTCCTGCAAATGGTCATCCGCCACCTCCCGGACCCGGTGGCGGCGCAGAAGTACCGCATCCCCAGGATCTGGCACGGGGACATCGAGAGCCCCGTCGGGAAGGCGCTCATAGCGTGCGATCCCAGCGGCCCGATGGTGGGCGTCGTCACGAAGGTCATAAGCGACCCGCACGCTGGGTCGGTCTCGGCCGTACGGCTCTACTCGGGCACGATACGCGCCGGGCAGACAATCAACCTCATAGGAGCCAAGCAGACGGAGGTCGTCCAGCAGGTGGGGATTTACAAGGGGCCCTTCAGGCTCCTCGTCGACGCGATCCCCTCCGGGAACCTCGTCGCCCTTGTCGGGATGAAGAACGCCGACGCCGGGGAGACGGTCTGCAACGAGATAATCGAGCCCTTTGAGGCGATAAAGCACGCGTTCGACCCGGTCGTGACAAAGGCGATAGAGCCCAAGAACCCGCAAGACCTCCCCAAGCTCATTGAGGCACTCAAGTCGATAGCGCGCGAGGACACGACGCTCAAGGTCTTCATAGACGAGGAGACGGGCGAATACCTCTGGGCGGGCCTCGGCGAGCTGCACCTCGACGTCTGGCAGACGCGCCTGGAGAGGGACTGGAAGGTCCAGGTGAACGTCTCCGAGCCGATCGTGGTCTACCGCGAGACGGTCTCCTCAGCGGGCCTCGAGGCGGAGGGCAAGTCGCCCAACAAGCACAACAAGTTCTACATAATAGTGGACCGCGTGCCCGAGGCGATATACAAGGCCTACCAGGACGGCGACATCTACGACACCAAGATCAAGCAAAAGGACCTCGCCCTGGTCCAGAAGCTCGTGGAGCTCGGATGGGATAAGGACGTCGCGAAGAAGGTGGTGGAGATCTACAAAGGCAACTTCTTCATCGACCTCACGCGCGGCCAGGTGCACCTCCCCGAGGTCATCGACACGGTCCTGGAAGGATGGAAGAACGTCGTCGACCAGGGGCCGCTTGCCAAGGAGAAGTGCGAGGCGGTTGTCGTGAAGCTCATGGACTGTACGCTGCACGAGGACGGCATCCATCGGGGCCCGGCGCAGATAATACCTGCCGTGCGCGACGCGATAAAGGAGTCATTCTACCGCGCGCAGCCCAGGCTCCTTGAGCCGATACAGAAGGTGCGCGTGGACGTCCCGCACGAGGCGATGGGATCGGCGACGGCCCTCCTCCAGTCGAGGCGCGGCAAGATCCTCGAGATCACGGACGAGAGTGGGAGCGCGGTGATCCTCGCGGACGTCCCGGTCGGGGGAATGTTCGGGTTCACGACGGACCTGAGGTCGGTGACCCAGGGGCGCGGCTTCTGGAGCCTCGTCGACAGCCGCTTCGAGATGCTCCCCAAGAACCTCACCGAGCAGGTCGTCACGGAAATAAGGAAGAGGAAGGGCCTCAAGGTCGAGGAAGAGGAGACGAAGGAATAGGAATTCCTTCCCGCCTTCCCCCCTCTTCTATTTTTTCCGCTTCCAGCGGGCCGCAGCCCTTGCGAGGCGCATCTTCTCGCGCTTCTGCTCCCTCGCTTGCCAGATGAAACCTGCGACAAGGATGACGCAGATCGCCGCGACCGTGACGAGGGTCGGGAATCCGAAGAACCCGTACTTGAAGATCACGTATCCGGTGAATGTGTCCAGGAGGAGCTTTGGCATCGCGCCCAGGGTCGAGAAGATCGTGTATTCCTGGAAGCCGTTCTTGGTGAAGGAGGCGACGAAGACAGTGACGGTGTCTCCCGGGACCATCGGCAGCCCCCTCCCTATCATGTACGCAAGCTTCCTCGAGTGGGTCTTCCTGAAGATCTCCTTCAGGAACCCTATCTCCATGGTCACGATCCTGGAATAGCCGAAGAAGCGGCTCGCCCTGCGCGCCACGACGAAGAGGATGGCCGTTCCCACGGTGGTCCCTATCAGGTTAAGGAGGAAGCCCTTCCACATCCCGAACAGGTATCCGGCCGCTATCGAGACAGTGCTCCCCGGGAGGAAGAACACGACGCTCTGGACGAGGTGGAGGACTATTATGAGGGTCGGCCCGAGTACCGCCCGGTCCTCCGCGAAATCCAGTATCGCCGCCTTGTCGATGAATACCTTGTAGAGGAGGAAGAACATGCCTATGTAGAGCGCCACCCCCACAACGGCAAAGGCAGTCTTTTTCGCGTCCATTCGGCTCTCCTAGCACCAGAAACCTCATGAAAACCTTTTTAAATGGTTCCCGCAGGGTCCCCTAAACCTAACAGGTGGAAAAATGGCAAACAAACCGCACATGAACCTGATCTTTATCGGGCACGTGGACCACGGAAAGAGCACGACAGTAGGAAGGATACTCTTCGAAACGGGGGCAGTCTCCGAGGGCGACATGAAGAAGCTCCAGGAGAAGGCCAAGGAGTTCGGCATGGAAGGGACCGAGCTCGCGTACGTGATGGACGCCCTCAAGGAGGAGCGCCAGCGCGGCATGACGATCGACCTAGCGCACAGGAAGTTCGAGTCGTCCAAGTACTACTACACGATCATTGACGCGCCGGGCCATCGCGATTTCGTCAAGAACATGATCACGGGCGTCTCCCAGGCGGACGCCGCGGTCCTCGTCGTCTCGGCGGTGGAAGGCCCGCAGGCACAGACCAAGGAGCACATCTTCCTCGCAAGGACCCTGGGCATAAAGCAGCTCATAATAGCGGTGAACAAGCTCGACCGCGAAAACTACTCCCAGGACGCCTTCAACAAGACCAAGGCCGCCGTGAGCGAGATACTAAAGTCCATTGGCTACAAGCCCGAGGAGATAAAGTTCATCCCGATCTCGGGCCTCAAGGGCGACAACGTGACCAAGAAGAGCGCCAACTTCCCGTGGTACAACGGGCCGGCGCTCCTGGATGCGTGCGACATGTTCTCGCCGCCCGAAAAGCCAAGGGATCGGCCCCTGAGGCTGCCCATCCAGGAAGCCTACACGATCACGGGGATCGGCACCGTCCCGGTGGGAAGGGTCGAGACCGGGGTCCTCAAGCCCAACCAGACGATAATCATCATGCCCAGCGAGATAAAGGGCGAGGTGAAGTCCATCGAGATGCACCACGAGCAGCTGCCCGAGGCGGGGCCCGGCGACAACATCGGCTTCTCCGTCAAGGGGATAGGGAAGAACGACGTACACCGCGGCGATGTCGCGGGGACGCCGGACAATCCGCCCACGGTGGTGAGCGAGTTCACGGCGCAGATAGTCGTGCTCAACCACCCGACGGTCATCGCCAAGGGATACACACCCGTCTTCCACGCCCACACCGCGCAGATAGCCTGCACGGTGACCGAGCTAGTGAAGAAGATTGACCCGAAGACGGGGCAGGTCGCGCAGGAGCATCCAGACTTCATCAAGACGGGCGACGTCGCGGTCATAAAGTGCGTGCCGCTCAAGCCCTTCTGCCTGGAAAAGGCCAAGGACTTCCCGCCGCTCGGCAGATTCGCCATCCGCGACATGGGCCAGACGGTCGCCGCCGGGATGGTAATTGACCTCGTGCCCAAGAAGGATTAGGATTGAGGATAAGCAGGGAAACCCGGAGACCAAAAACAGAACATGCAGAGGGCGAGAATAAAGCTGTCTGGAGCCGATCCGAAGGTACTCGACGGAATAGGCACCCAGATCAAGGACATCGCCCTCAAGACGGGAGTCAAGGTTTCCGGGCCCGTGCCCCTTCCGACGAAGAAGCTCAAGATCACGACGCTAAAGTCGCCGGACGGAGAGGGCACGATGACCTGGGAGAGGTGGGAGATGCGCGTGCACAAACGGCTCGTCGACCTGGGCGTCGACGACCGCGCGATGCGCCAGATCATGCGCCTCCACGTCCCGGAAGGGGTCAATATCGAGATTGAACTCCGGGAAACCAAGTAAGTGAGTGAACGAGTCAAGTCCTCGGCGGGGGGCTCCGGGAAACCAAGTAAGCCGGAAAGCCCGGCTCCTCCATTTGCCGGAAAATTATCTTCTTTTTTCGCGCTTCAGCCCGCTTCCGACTCGGCGAGGTCGTGCTCGACCATGAACTCGAGGGTTTTGTCGAAGAGGTCCGGATCGTCTATCCTGGCGAGCTGCTCGGAAAGCCAGTCGGTCGTCTCGTCCAGGGCGCCGGCATCCATCCGATCGAGGGCCTCGCGCATCCTCGGGACGAGGGCCCTGGCATCCGATGTCCTGCCCTGGGAGATCGCCCGCAGGATGTCTCCGAAGGTGGACTCTATTATCTCCTGCTCGAGTGACGGGGGGGCCATTGTGCAGGGAGGCCGCGGAGCCCCCCGCTAAAAAACTTCCCCCTCCCCCGGACGGCCTTCCTAAGGCCCCAGGCCGAGGATCTGGACGTTGTAGACAGACTCCTTCTCCCGCCTCTTGATTTCGCGGACGGCTTCGTATTCCCCGAGGCTCCCGTTCATCAGGACCGCCCTCTGCTCGCCCCCGGCCGAAAAGACGTACTCGCGCTTATGCCAGTCGTATTCGGCCGTTGCTTTCGGGAAGAGCTCCCTGAGCGCGTCCCCGGCGTCGTCGCATATCACGTCGGGCATCTGCTGGCAGTCCCGCACGGCCTCCAGGTCGGAGACCTTGGATATGAGTGCCGTGAGGCCCATTGCCGCGACTTGCGCATAGCTGCTCGGCTCGCGGCCGAGCAGCCCGCCGACAAGCTCCTCGCGCTCGGACTCGTCGTAGTCGCGCAGGTCCAGCTTCACGACCACGAACTTGCCGTCGGCCGCCGGGAAATAGAGCTCCGGCGCCCTGCCGTCTAGGTCGTAGGAAAGCCTCTTCCTGTCCCCCTTCCCGGTGTATGCCAGCCAGACGTCCAGCGCGCTCTCGGGCCTGGAAATGAGCGGCACCAGCGGCAAGACGTCGTCCCAGCTTAGCCTGTTCAAGCCCCCTCTTCCCCTTTCTCGCGTCACACTGCTCCCTTTTCGCATTTAAGCGTTCCGTCACTCTTCGCACTTTTCCGTACCGCGGGTCGAAGGATTGCCGGAAAATCTCCAAAGCCCCTTCACGGGAAAACGGTGAATGTAGCGTCCATCCGGACAAAGGGTTAAAACCAAGAAAAAGCGCCCGAAACCCGCAGATGGCCCAAAGCGACAAGGACGGGAGCAGCAAGTCGCCGCGCTTCCAGTTCTCCAACTTCCTCTCCGACGACAGGCTCGAGGAGATAGCCTCCGCGGTCAAGGCCTCGCCCAAGGGGCGCCTCGTCTTCAACGTCATCTACCTCCTCGCGGGGAACGGCCACTACCGCGGAGCCTCCTCGATCGCCGACGCCGCGCAGATAGTGAACGACGAGCTGCACCTGCGGGGGCTGCTCTCGGAGAAGGAGGTCCTCGCCCCGAAGCTCGTGTACTTTCCCGAGATGCTCTCAGGCGTGCAGGCGCGCCTGATCGAGTGGTGCGCCCGCGACCTCTACGAATCCCTCTCGCGCCTCCTCTTCTTCCAGTACAGCTGGAACGACGCCTCGCGCTCGCTCGCCACGAGCTCGCGCCTAGACGCGGCATCGCTCCTGACGCGCAGGATTGTGGAGCAGGGCCGCCTGAAGAGGCACCTGGACGGGGTCGTCGTCGCCGCGCACTTCATCCCCGCCGACGTCCTCGCCAAGCACCCGCAGTATTCCAACAGGCTCGCCTTCGTCTCCCTGGACGACGTCGTCTATCCGCATTTCGTGAGGAAGGAGACGCAGAACTATTTCGTCGGCTCCAAGAGGAGCAAGGAGGACGTCGTGCGGGCGCTCGCAGTCTACGGGATATCGGGCAAGGACGCAGCGAGGCGCGTCTCGATCACCGGCCAGCCCGTGAGCCCGCGCTCAATCAAGGGCGCGCCGTGGAACCCCTCTGACTGGGAATATTGGGATGGGTCGCGCCCTCCGCGCTACGTCATAGCGATGGGCGGGGCCGGCGCGCAGCTCCCGCAGATGGAGGCCCTCCTGTCCTCCTACACCAAGTACAAGGGGAAGCGGCCCGAGATCGTCTTCTACGTCGGCCACCACACGGAGGCCGCCTCGCGCCTCGAAAGCCTCGGGGGCCCGGAAGGGACGAGGGTCGCCAAGTTCCAGAGCAGGACGGATGGGATAGACACCCTCCACCACGAGATAAGGAGGGCGGACGTGCTGATAACGAAGCCTAGCGAACTCTGCTTCTATCCCCTTCCTGTGTATTCCCTCCCACCAATAGGCTTCCACGAGGAGCTCAACCTCGCCGCGGCGATCCTCGAGCGGCGCGGGGGGCCGCTCAATTCCCTCTGGACCCTGCCTATAGACCCCCTCGAGGAGCTCGCCTCCATGGAAGAGGACCTCCTCAGGATGCAGAAGCGCTCGCTGTTCGAGAACCCGAACCTTTCCGGCGCGTTCCAGACGGTCTATCGCGCGTGCAAGCTTGCACCATCCGCTCAAGCGTCTCAATGAGTTGGGCGCAAGTGCCCCTCCGATGAGGGCTCTGCGGAGCCGGCGGGCTTTCTTGGGGGAAGGGCTCCTTTCTCACTTGGCCGGCTTCTTTTCCAGCCTCTCCAGGACGGCCTTCACCACGAACGGCCAGGCGACCGTGGCGTCCGAATGGACCTCGCACTGCATCCCGCCTTCGGATGCGGGGACGAACTTGCCCCAGGAAACCCCCTCCGAATACGTGCAGCCCGAGAGGCCGCCCCAGTGGACGGGCTCCGGGCAGATCCTGACCGCGTAGTGGAACCTCTTGAATGCCCCTCCCTGCCCGATCCTGGTCTGGATTATGTCAAGGTAGGGCCCGACCTGCTGCGCCCAGTTGCGCGGCACGCCACCCCCGATGGTGAATATGCCCAGCTTCTTCGACGTCCTGACGCGCTCGGTGTAGTCCTCGAGGTCAAGGAACGGGTTGTACTCCGCCGGCTTCTTCCCGGCTAGCTCCATCCTGCGCCGGTAGATCCCGAAGTCGAGGCCCAGCTCCGAGTCGGTGAAGGCCGGGACGTAGACGGGGACGCCCTTGAGAACCGCCGACTTGAGGACGCCCCTCGCGGACTTGGCGGAAGTTCTGACGAGGTATTCGCCTAGGAGCCTGTTTATCCTGTGGCTACAGAGCGGCTCCCCCGCGGGGACGCCGTCAAGGACCTTGCGGACTATCTCCTCGATGTCGTCCAGGTTCTCCTCGAGCTCTATCGTGTCGTAGACCCTGTTGTATCCCAGCTGGTAGAGCTTCTTGTCGTCCATCCTCGGGTCGTACTTGAAGTGCGTCATCCCCGCACTCTCGACGAAGCCGTGCGCCATGAGCGCGCCGGTGGAGACGACCGCATCCACCATCTTGTTGTCTATCATGTCGCAGATGACGAGGCTCATCTTGGCCACCGTCATCGCGCCCGAAAGCGTGAGGACCTTGAAGCAGTCCCTGTCCCTCGCCATGGCCTCGAGGACGTCGGCGGCCTCGCCCACCTCCCGTCCGCCGAAGCTGGTGCTCGACATGCCGCGCACGACGTCGTCCACCGTCGCGCACTTCCCCAGGTCCAGGGAGACGGTGGGCTTCAGGCCGTCCATGAATCCGTTGTGATAATGTTTCGTCTTCCTCTGCGCGGTGTCGGCGGGTGGGAATTCGTTCTGAGCGTCATATTTTTTCCTGTGTTCCATGACTGTCTCGCACCAATCCGCGCGGCCTTTTATGTTTGTCGCATCCGCGCGCGCGGAAAAATATATTTTTCCGCAGGAAAAAAAAAAACAGGAAAAATAACTTGCGCGGAGCCCGGTCCCCTTCCCGGGCTCCGCTTGCGCTTCCTTCGCGCCGCGGATTCTTACGGCCCCGTCAGGTCGCCGTCGAAATCCGGGACGTCCAGCTGGCTTGCGTCCGCCGTCGGGTCGAAGCTGCTCAGGTCCTGCCCGATAGAGTCCAGCTCCTGGTCCGACAACGTGTCTGCCTGTTGCTGCTGCTGCTGCTGAGGCTGCCCGCCCGCCGGCGCCCCCGTCCGGACCGCGCATCCGGCCAGGAAGACGGCAATCGCGAGGAGGAGGATCGCGAAGATCGCACTCCCCGCCCCGCGGCGCTCGCCCGACGCGCCTCTCTTATTGCGTGCCATTTCCCGCAGCCTCCTCAGACGGACGGAGAAGCGGAGCCGTTACCATCGGAGACCCGGCGCGCCTTCGCAAGGTCCCGTATCATCTTCAGGGTTTCGCGCAGTATTGCGTAGGCGTCCTTCACGCTGCCGTGCGCGTCCTTGAGGCGATTCCTGGCGCTCTCGAAGTCGCCCGCAAGGTAGTCGCTCTTGGCTACCTGGTATTTCGCCTTGGCGTCCGCAATCTTCGCGTCGAACTCGGAGAGCTTCGCCTCCACCGCGGAGGTGTCGGTCCCGTTCGCCTTCGCCTTCTCGGCAAGGGCCCCTATCCTCGCGGAGACGTTCTCCAGCTGCCCTATGAACGCGCCGAGCTTGTCCGCCGTGACGACGCCCAGCATCACCCGTCCGTCCCTTGTCACCTGCGTCCAGACGTCCTTGAGCTCCTTCGCCGCCGAGAGGAGATCCTGCCTTGTCGCGGCCGATGCGATAGTCCCCTTGATCGCCGCGATGCTCAAGCCGTAGCCGTCAAGCTTGGTGAGCCACTCGGCCCTCTGCTCGTCGCTCGTCCAGTTGGCCAGCTCCACCTCGCGGCCCATGAACCCGACCATGCCGTCCAGGTAGTCCGCGGACTTTGTCATGTAGTCCTTGGCCTTCCCTAGGAGGTCGCCCTCGCTCACGTTCCCGCCCCTTCCAAGGCGCCTCGCCTTCAGGAAGTCCGCGCGCAGGCCGAAGAACTCGCCCCTTGCCTGAGCATACGTGGCCCTAGCGCCCAGGTATTTCGCGCGCATGCCCACGTATTCGGCCCTCGCCTGGTTGTACCTCTCCCGCACCTGCGCCCCGCCCACAGCGAAGGCCGGCGCGAGCGAACCGGAGACGACGAGCAGGACCATGAACAAGGCGGCGGCGACAACCGCCGCGCCCCTTTCGGTGCCTGCCACTCCTCCGGCACGCCCCTGCGCGGCGGCCTTCTTTCCCGCCGCGCCCGACTTTTTGCTTTTCATGCCGGCGGACCGCCCGCCTTTTCTTATAAGGAAACTTGCGGCCGTCTGTGAAGCTTTATCTGGCTGGCGAGATAAAGCTTTAAATGCCCGTTTTGAGCGGAACCGGAAATGAAGCTTCGCGTGCGCCTCTTCGCTTCTCTTGCGACGGTCCTCCTCTTTAGCCTCCTCATCCTCCCGAGCCCCGCGCTCGCCCTCTCCAGGATCTCCGGCTCGACGCACGAGTGGAGCACCCTGGACGTCATGGATCCGTCGGTCGTCGAGATAAACACGACGCCCGCTCAGGCGGCCGTGACGAAAGGAGGCGAATATTCCTTCGACGTCCCGGCAGGATACTACAAGATCTCCGCCCGCTACGTCAGGGACGGGAGGACGGCTCTCTACGACGAGGTCCTGCTGGAGGTCCCTGTGGGAGCGGACGGGTCCTATTCCGTCGACCTCATCTTATTCCCGCCGGAATACTATCCCGCTTCCAGCGCCGGCCCCCTAGACGACCTCAAGGGCGGCGACGCACCCCCCTCGCCTTCCGACCTCCTTCTCGACTCGGGCGCCTGGACGGAGTATCTTCCTCTCGCGCTAGCCGCGGCGGCCCTCGCCCTAGCGGCGCTCCCTTTCGCATTTTTCCGCAGAAGGAACGCAGCAGCCCTTCCTCCTGCAAGGCGGGCGCCACCGGCAAAGGGCGGGGCGCCCAGGAAGAGGAGACGACCGTCCGCCCGGCCCGGGGCGCGGGCGCGCGCCACCGTGCCAGCGAGGCCTCCCGCGCAGGTCCGGGCCCAGCAGAAGCCCGGAGGCGAAGGGGCGCTGTCGTTCGCCGAAACGCTCTCGCACGACGTGCAGGAGGTCCTCTCGAAGGTCGAGGCGGCCGGAGGAAGGATAAGCCAGCGCGACCTCAGGCGGATGCTCCCGTATTCCGAGGCCAAGGCGAGCCTGGTGATATCGGAGATGGAAGCGCGGGGCCTCGTGAGGAAGTTCAAGCGCGGGCGCGGGAACATTCTCATCCTCCAGAAGCCCTAGCGGCCGCGCGGTCCCAGCGGGCTTATCAGGGATTCCTGCGGCCGCCGGAAGGGGAAGACGGCAGTATCCTGAGCCTGTGCGAGACCAGCCTCTCCCTGGACGGATCGAACTTGAAAGTCCCGCCGAACCTCTTCCCCGCTAGGAGGAGGGGGAGCCAGTACCTGCCGTCCTCCCACATCTCCGTGTAGGGTATGTCGCGCAAGGGGAACCACCTAGGGTCTGCCTCCTCCGTCTCAGAGGGCTTTCCCGAGAACTTCGTCCCCTTGAAGACGAAGACTTCCATGAAATGCTTCCTGCCGAAGTGGAACTTGCACACGCCCATGAGCTCCAGGTCCTCCGGGAGCACCTTCACGCAAACCTCCTCCAAGACCTCCCTCGCGGCGGCACCCCGCGGGCTCTCGCCCGGCTCGATCTTCCCGCCGGGCCCGGTGTACTTGCCGGCGCCTATCCCGCACTTCTTCCTCATCAGGAGGATCCGGCCCCTCCTCGTCAGGAAGCAGAGCGTCGCAAGCCTCATTTGCGGGCAAACCCTCCCCTCGTTTTAAATATGCGCCGCACGTCCCTGGCGCCATGAGATGGACTTTCGTGCTGGTCGCCGCGTCGTTCCTGCTCTCGCTATTCATCTACCCGTTCGTGCCCGCCACGGTCCCGATACACTGGAACATCGCCGGCCAGGCGGACGGCTTCGCCTCCCGCGACATCGGGCTCTTCCTCCTTCCGGCGATCTCGGCGGTGGTCTTCCTCGTCATCGAGAAGCTCCATGAGATAGACCCGATAGTCAACGAGGAGAAGAAGGCGTCTTTGGGGACTGTCCTCGGGGAGGTGTCCTTCGGAGCGTGCGCGTTCTTCTTCGCGCTCAACGCGGTCATCCTCTCGTCGTACCTGGGGAAGGGGACTGACGTCGCCTCCTGGGCGATGTTCCTCTCCGGCTTTTTCATGGGCTACCTCGGCTTCGTCCTCCCCAGGGTCCCGAGGAACTACTTCTGCGGGATAAGGACGCCCTGGAGCCTTTCGAGCGACCGGGTATGGAAGCGGACGCACGACCTGGGCGGCAAGACCTTCATCGCCACGGGCGCGGTGATGGCCCTCTACGCCCTAGTCGCCAAGGAGAGCATAGGGTTCCTACTGGGGATCCTCCTCGTCGGCGCCCTCGTGCCCATAGCATATTCCTATTTCTGCTGGAAAGCCGAGGCCGGGGGATGCCCCGGGAAAGGCGGGAAGGCGAAGAAGAAGCGGAAGAAGGCGCGCTAGGCTAGGCCCTGGCGGCCTTTCCGGCGACAGCCCTTGCGACGGCTCTTGCTACCTTCCTGTCCAGAGGGCCGGGGAGTATCTTCCTCGCCGTCGGGCGCTTCACGAGCGAGGCTATCGCCTCGGCCGCGGAGAGCTTCATCTGCGTGGTTATCCTCGTCGCTCCGGAGTCCAGAGCCCCCCGGAAGATCCCGGGGAACGCGAGGACGTTGTTTATCTGGTTGGGGAAGTCGCTCCTCCCGCTCCCGACGACGGCCGCGCCGGCCGCCAGGGCTTCCGAGGGCATTATCTCCGGGACGGGGTTTGCCATCGCAAAGACGACGGCCGATCTCCCCATTGCCGCGACCATCCCGCGCGTCACTATCCCGGGCGCGGAGAGGCCGATGAAGACGTCCGTCCCCTTGAGCGCCTCCGCAAGGCCCATCGACTTTCTCTGGCCGGTGAGAGTGAGTCGCGAGCTCGACCTTCGGGCCGTTGAGGTCGCTCCTGTCGGCGGAGACGAGGCCCTTGTTGTCGCAGACCGCTATCTCACCCGGCCTTTCGGCCGACGCGAGGAGGAGCCTGGCGGTCGCGGTGCCCGCGGCCCCCGCGCCGCTTATCACGACCTTGCAGTCTTCCGCCTTCTTCCCCACGACCTTCAGGGCGTTCTTGAGCGCCGCGAGGACGACGACCGCAGTCCCGTGCTGGTCGTCGTGCATGACAGGGATCCCGATGTCCTGAAGCTGCGCCTCGACCTCGAAGCACCTGGGCGCCGAGATGTCCTCAAGGTTCACCCCGCCGAACACGGGCGATATGGCCTTCACTATCCCGATTATCTCCTGCGGATCCTGCGTCTCCAAGCATAGCGGGAAGGCGTCGACACCCCCAAGCTCCTTGAAGAGGACGGCCTTGCCCTCCATCACGGGGATCGCGCCGTACGCGCCGATGTTTCCGAGGCCCAGGACCGCCGAGCCGTCCGAGACGACGGCGACCATGTTGCCCTTGACCGTGAGCTTCCTCGCAAGCGACGGGTCCTTCGCAAGGACTCTTGACGCCTCCGCGACGCCCGGGGTGTAAAGGAGGGAGAGCAGCTTCCTGCTGCTGATGCGCGCCTTTGAGACAGTCTCCAGCTTCCCCTGAGCTTCTCGTGCAGCTTCAGGCTTTCCGAGTATACGTCGTATTTCTTCTTCCCTGCCATGATGCCCGCGTGCGCCGGGCGGCCTGCTTTTAGCGCTTTTCCCGCGCGGCTACAGGGCCTCATGCGAATCTTCTGCCGTGTAGCGTGCTCCCTTCCTGATCCATTCCGAGGACGCTTGCCAGGGCAGTCCCAAGATCCGAGAGGTCCTTTTTGCCTAGCATGACAACTTCGAGGCCCGCTCTCCTATAGAGCTCCTCCCTGAGGGGCGTCTTCACGAAAGTGTAGGCGGCTATCTGCCTGTAGTGGCGCCGCCTCATCGCGGCCGCGGTCACCTTCGTCCGCGGGTTGTGCAGGCCGAGGTATTCGACAAAGACCCTCGCCGGCCGCCCGGCGCGCCGCCCCTCAACCAGGAAGTCGGACCTGAAAAGCTCCGGCCTCACCCGCGCAAGGGGCGTTCTCTTGAGGACGAGCTCCAGATCCCCGGCAGGCAGGCCCGAGCCCTTGCGCACTATTTCCCCCTTCTCGGCCTCGGAGAACGCAGGCTTCCGCCTCCTCGCCGCGGGAAGTATGAACGGGTGCGATTTGAAGCTGACCCCATTTTCTTTCAGGAAAGCGGCGATTTCGGCTTCCGCCCCGCTGTCGGATTTCCCTGCCCGGGGACCGAAGATCCTGCCGAACTTCCAGACATGCCTCCTCTTCTCGCCGAACAGGTTGATTTGTCTTATCGCCATTTTTTTCGAAGGAAGTGGGCGCGCGTCCGCGGATCAGATGAGCTTCTTGTTCTTCTGCAGGTCGACGATGTGTATGCAGGTGACCGGGCAGGATTCCGCGGCGTCTATGTTGTCGCCTAGCTTCCCGAGCAGCATGACCTTGACCTTTGCCTTCTCGCCCTTCATCACCCAGTTGGAGGAGACAGCCGCGCACGCCCCGCAGCCGATGCAGGTAGGGACGTCGTGGATGATCTTGAACTTCGCCCCGGCGGGGGCGCTCCCAGCCGCACCAGCCTTTCCTGAAGGCTTGCCCAACGGCTTGCCCAACGGCTTGCCCAACGGCTTGCCCTCCGCCTTCCTACCCTTCGCTGCCATCGCCCAGACCCCCCTTGCCCCGCTTCCTCTTGTAGAGGTCCTCTATCGTCTCCGAGAGCCCTTCCAGCTGGCTCATCATCCTGCATATGATGTTTTTGTGCTTGGTCGCGATCCTGCGGTATTCCTTCTCCGTTATGTAGAACGAGAACTTGACCGTCGCGACGTAGGGCGGGGCGTCCTTGCTCTCGCACGCCTCAACGCGCACGCCCTTCTCATCCTTACTGAATATTATCCTCAGGTTCTTGAAGTCTAGGAGGTGGAGGAACCGCGACCTCTTCTTCGCGCTTCCCCTTCCTATCTGTATGAAACCCATTTTGGCGCCCTCGGGAAGGCTCGGGGAGGCCCTTTTTTACCTTTGCTGCGGAAAAAGCATTTTAATAGGGGCGTTCTCACCGTCACTGAATGGTTGATGCATCCGTCCTAGTGAGGGACCATTCGTTTGTCATAACGATATTCATCCTCCTCGTCTACGCCTGGGGCCTCAAGGGCCTCGCCGAGAACATCCTCAAGAGGATAACCGTCTCCGAACGCTACCTCGTCCTCTCCAAGAAGGAGACGTTCCTCATAACCCTCGCCTTCGCCTTCACGTCGATCTATGTCGGCCTCGTCCTGATAGGGATATACGAGGCGATAAGCGGCCTCGTCAAGCCCACCGGGGGCCTCAAATACATATCCCTCATCTTCTTCGGCCTCGGAGCGGTGCTCATCGTCGCCGGCGCCCACTGGGGCAAGCAAATAGAGAGCCTGCTCTGAGATCCTGGCGGGAGATTTCCTTCCGGCGGGGCCGCCCCCCGTCTCTCCTGCGCCGGCGCTTCCTCCGCGAAGGGCTCCCGGGAGCCGCCGACCATCGATTCGATTGTCACTCTCTTATCTCGACCGAATCGACGATCCCGTCGCCGTCAAGATCCGCGCCCTCCACGACCTTGGCGAACGCCTTCCTCCTTCCGACGTTCCCCTCGGCGACCTGCTCCCCTTTCGAAATCAGGGCGAGGACCGCAGATTTCGTCCCGGAGAACCTCTTCCCGGCGACGACGAGGATCTCCGCCTCTGGGTTCCAGGGGTTCTTCGCGCGCACTATCAGGCCGCATTCCTCCTCGTGGTAGTACGTGCCCGATATCTCCGAGAATATGTCCCAGTTGTGGGCGGGATCGAACCTGACGGGGAGGGCCGCGTTGGCTTCGCCCACGACCATGTTCGTTATCGGCCCGCCGATGAGGACGAGATTGCGCCGCCGCTCGCTCTCCTTGAGCTCCGTGTCCGTGCGCGTCACCGATCCGTTGATCCTCGCGAACTTCCCCATGAGCATCGCGAGGTCCGCGGCGTAGTGGCCGTCCCTCGCCCTCGCCTTGTTGGGGCCGTGCGGGTCGGGCGATCCCACGACGATCAGGCCGTCGAAGTTGCCGCTCCTGTCCGCGAACGCCGAGAAGAACGCGCCCGCGTCCTTCCGCCCCTCGACGGGGAGGTCGAAGGACTTCTCGCCCGAGAGCTTGATCGCGAAAGCGGAATCCACCGCACGGAAGTACTTGGCAAGGCCCCCGCGCATCTCCTCCTTCTTCTCCACCTCGACGAGGCCCGCCTTCTTGAGCGCGCGCACGTGATAGAAGACCTTCTGCTCGCTCATCCTCATCTTCTCGGCGAGCTTCGAGGGGTAGGAGGGCTCGCGCGACAGCTCCGAGAGGATCTTCAGCCTCACTGGATGCAGGAGGACTGCGAAAGCCTGCGGCGTCACGAGCTTGCCCTCGAGCGCGCGGTACTTGCCGCCCTCCTTCTCTACTATTAACACCATTGCAACACTACTTGTATTGAATTTATAATGATTGTCCTGAACGGAGCCTGAAACAGTCCCCATTTTTGCGACCACTTTCAATCCTCTTTTGGGTGTCGGAGACTAGTTTGAGTAATGCTTATTAAACGAAGCCTGTTCCAAGGCGAACTGTTGAAACATGTGCGGAATCATAGGATATGTCGGTGACAAGAACTGCGCCAGGATTCTAGTCGACAGCCTCAAGACCCTCGAATACAGGGGATACGATTCCGCGGGAATCGTCGTCGTCAACGGCAAGCTTGAGGTCAAGAAGGCGGTCGGAAGGGTCGCGGGCCTCGAATCCCAGATAGACTATTCGACCTTCAACGGGACGACCGGGATGGCGCACACGCGCTGGGCGACGCACGGGAAGCCCTCGGTGCCAAACAGCCACCCGCATTTCGACCAGTCCGGGACGGTGGCGGTGATCCACAACGGGATAATCGAGAACTTCGCCGAGCTCAAGAGCGGCCTCCTTTCCCGCGGCCACGTCTTCGCTTCGGAGACCGACACGGAAGTCGTCTCCCATCTGATAGGCGAGAATTATTCCTCCGATTCGACCCTGGAGGAGGCGGTGGCAAAGACGCTGCCCCTCCTCCACGGGTCATACGCCCTCGGAGTGGTCTCGTCGCGCGATCCGGGCAAGATCGTCGCGGTCAGGAAATCCAGCCCCCTTGTCATAGGCGTCGGGAAAGGGGAGAATTTCATAGCCTCCGATGTCCCCGCTTTCCTCGCCCACACCAACAAGGCCCTCGTAGTGGACGACGGGGAGCTTGCGGTCCTAACTCCTAGGTCAGTGGAGGTGTTCCGCCGGGGCAAGCGCGTGAAGAAGGACGTCTGGAAGGTAACCTGGACCCCGGAGGCGGCGAAGCTCGGCGGATACCCCTACTTTATGCTCAAGGAGATAGAAGAGCAGCCGGCGACGATCCCAAGGGTCGTCGCGCAGAACGAGGCAGGCATCCGCAGGGTAGCTGCCAAGCTCAAGGGCGCGAAGCGCGTCGTGATGCTAGCCTGCGGCACCTCGCGCCACGCGGCGCTCATCGGGCGCTACATCCTGATGAAGGATGCGGGGATCTACTGCGACGTTATGCTCGCATCCGAGTTCAGCCATTTCGCCCAGTCGATGGACAGAGGCACCGTAATAATCGCGATCTCCCAGTCCGGGGAGACGGCGGACGTGATGGACGCCGTGCGCTCGGCGAAAGCGAGGGGGGTTTGCGTCTACTCGATCGTGAACGTCCTGGGCTCAACGCTGACGCGCGAAAGCGACGGCGTCATCTACATGCAGGCGGGTCCTGAAGTGGGCGTCGCCGCGACCAAGAGCTTCTCGGCCACGGTTCTCATGTTCTCGCTCCTGTCCCTCGCGCTGCAGGGCAGGTACAGGAAGGACGCGAAGGGGTTCGTGGACGGCGCCGCGGCCCTCGTGAAGAAGACGATCGAGGACAACCGCGGGACGGTGAAAGCCCTCGCGGAGGAGCTCAAAGGCAGCCCTGCGGTCTATTTCATCGGCCGCGGGATAAACTTCGCGACGGCGATAGAGGGCGCCCTGAAGTTCAAGGAAATATCGTACATCCACGCGGAGGGGATGCCCGCGGGCGAGCTCAAGCACGGGACGCTCTCGCTCGTCGAGAAGGGCGTGCCAGTCGTGACAATAAACCCGGCCGACGACACGTACGAGGAGACCGTCTCGAACACGATGGAAGTGCGGGCGCGCGAGGGCCTCGTCATAGGCGTCTCGGACAGGCCCAACAAGATCTACGACCGCTTCATCCGCATCCCGGAGGGCGCGGACCCGCTGCTCTATCCCCTGCTCTCGACGGTCCCGCTGCAGATGCTCGCCTACTACGTGGGCGTCGCGAGGGGGAACGACGTCGACAAGCCCAGGAATCTCGCCAAGAGCGTTACGGTGAAATGAAGCTGGCCGGATTCCCGGACCTCGCTTCCGCTCGGCCGTGGAACCTGGCGAAATCCGTGACGGTGAAACGGTAGGCGGGCAATAACTCTTCAAGGCGGCAGAGGGACGCGCAAGCGCCCACCCTGGGGACGCCCGCGTCCCCGCCGGCAACGATTAAAAGCCGGGAAGACGGCCCCCACCGAAATGATCAACGCCCTGTCCCTGGTCCTCGGGATAATCACAGACCCGCTCTTCATTGCCGGCATCTTCCTCTGCGCCCTCGTCCTGCACAAGGCTTTCCACAGGGACGAGAAGCTCGCGGTCCTCGCCGGCTTCTTGGGCGCGGTCCTCCTCGTCGCGGGCGTGACAACGGCCGCTTCCAAGGGCGTCTTCCAGGTCCCGCGCCCGTGCGCCGGGACGCCATCCTGCCCCGCAGACTATGCTTTCCCCAGCGGCCACGCGGCAATATCTTTCGCCTTCTTCTCCTTCCTCTTCTTCCTTAACGGCCGCTGGAAGTCGTCCGAAATCATCCTCCTCTTCCCGTTCATGATAGCTCTGAGCCGCGTCATGCAGGGCGTGCACACTGTAGTCGACGTCACGGCGGGTGCCGTTCTCGGGACCGCGATAGGCTTTGCGCTCTACAAGCTGCACGAGGGGAGGTTCCTGGGGGGCAGGGGCTCTTCGGCAGCCGGCCGCAGGAGACGGCGCGCCTGAGAGGGCCTACTTCTCCGTCGCCCCGAGGAACGTCTTCCTGAGCTCCATCGGGTCGGAGAGGATCTTCTCGACGACCTTCCGCCCCCCTTCGCCGGAGTCTTGGAACGCGATCCCCTGCCTGGCGAGGCTCCTCACGAAATCCAGGGCGAGGTCCATCTGGACGGCCTGCCAGAACTGCGCGCCGAGGCTCTCGTCCATCGCCTTGATGAAATTGGCCCGCGTCATCCGCGGGAGCTTGGGTATTATCCCGCCCATGCAGAACAGCTCGCCCTCGGGCGAGGGGTTCTTCCTGGCGAGGTATTCCAGAATCCCGGACCTGGCTATCGGGAACGCCCTGCACGCGAGGGGCCGCTTGGCATAAACGGTGCAGATCCTCTTCTCCTTGTCGAAGAACGGGCAGCTCCCGCCCTCCCCAGCCATCCTGTAGAGGGTGACTATCCCGTTCACGCGCTCGGTTTCGGAGATCCTAGCTGCGCCCCTGCCGCGCGCCGCCTCCACCTCCCACGGGAAGAGCGGGACGCCCCCGTCCTCCCTCTCCCTGCGCCTCGCCGAGAACTGGCGGAGGCGCGAGCAGCAGTTCTTCTCCTTGCACGAGGCGCATGGTATCTCGAAGCGCGCCACGGCCTTCAGGACACAACAAGCTTTGCGGATTCCACGCCCTTCTCCGAGGACATGGAATTGGAGAGCTCGCGCACGCTCGCGCCGGCGCCGCGCAGGACGAACACTTCCAGGCACCTGCCGTTCCCCAGCTGGCTGTGGATCTGCGTGTCGAGTATCTCCTCGAAGGAGTGCTTCTTCTCGTTCACGGCCCCCTCCGCCTCCTCCCTGTGGACGACGACGAGGACCGCCTGCACCTGGCCGGCCAGGCCGTCGCGCCCGCCCGCCTCCGCGGAGAGCAGGCGCAGGCCCGCCCGCACCGCCTCGCTCCTCCCGGCAAAGCCCATTTGCCTGGAAAGCCGGTCGAGGGTGTCAAGCTCGCGGCGCTGGAGGGAGATGCTGACAATCTCTGCCATTCTTTAGGGCGCCCCCTGCGCTCGGTTATTAAGATTTTGGATGGCGTTAATAACAAAACGCCGGTTTAAAAGGGGGGTTCGGACGTTTTTGTCCAGCGCAAGCCCGGTTCTATATTAAGTTCACCATCTATTGATGGTAGCAATTCTTTAAAACCTTCGGGCGCGTTAAGGCTTGCAAGGGGTTCGGGCGGACGCTCTTTCGGGCGCCGGCCTTGACCTTGGGGGAAAGGGGAGGATTGAAAGAAATGCGGGCTACCTTGGGATGGAAAATGAAAAAGGGGGGAATTTTTGACTGAAATGGTGAAAATTGCAGTTATAGGGAGCCCGAACCTTGGATCTAAATACCACGACGCCGACCTGTCGCTCTTCAAGGGCGCGGCCCGCGCGATGGAACTCAAGGGGGACATCGACCTCCTTGTCTGGGCCGGGGGCGCTTTAAAATACGAGCCATCCGGGCATTCGGTCACCTGTGTGAGCGCCTCAACGCGCCTCGCCAAGAGACCCGAGATCAGGCCCGACGACGACCCGAACTTCGTGGCGGAGAGGGAGTTCCAGGACGAGATGAACAGGATGATCAACTACTCCACGTTTTCGGCCGTCACGGACAACCCGGAGCACCTAAAAGCGGCCGTCTCGGCTGCTACCGAAATGCTCCAGCCCGGCGACGGCTACATCCTCGCCAAGAGGGCGGTGGACGCGCTGAAGAACCCAGCCGTCACAAAGTTGACCAGGAAGGTCTACGTTAAGGGCCCGGATGACACGCTCTGGGAGCGCGACAGGGTAAATATCATCCTCGCCGAACTGAACGCCCTTCGCCGCAAGGGTTATTCGGACAAGGACAGCTCCACGCAGGCCGAGGCGGTCTGCACGCAGATAGGGGATGCCGTGGCGGCCCTCGACGCCAAAAGCCTCTCCGCGCTGAAGGAGCGCGTGCAGGGCAGCAAGAGCGCGCGCCAGTACCTTGCCGAGAAGAAAACTGATCTCAAGGCGGATGACTGGTACGAGATAGCTAATGGCCTCGTCCTCATCGGCGCGGACGACGAGAAAACCCTCTATGAACGCAAGGTTATGCGTCTCTGGGCCGCCCGTGAGAAGGCCAATGCCGACAACGCCCACACCCAGCAGATACGCCAGAGGCAGGAAAAGGGCGCCAAGGACTTCTGCAAGATGACCGGCCAGAAGAGGGCATCCACGCGCGACATGGTCGCGGCGCAGGTCATAGCGTCGATGGAAAGGGACGACCAGATAAGGGACGCCCTGGGATTGGAGTGGGACGTCGTGGAGGGCGCCAAGACCATCGAGGTCGGCGGGAAGAAGGTCGCGCTCGCATACAGCCCCCCCCTTTCGTCCCCGAGGCCGACGAATAACCCGATCAATCGCATAGCCAAAAGCAACATGCTCAAGGGCCATCCAGATGTCGCGATAACCGCGGAGAGCGGGACCGCCCAGATGGAGCTCGAAGGCGGCGCGCTCAATGCGACCGTCGTGTACACTGCCCCGATGATGGTGGACGGCGACCTCGTGATGAAGTACGGGGCCAAGCAGCGGGAGCACGGCAGCGACCCCGTCTCCCTAGCGTACGGGAAGGGCCGCCTGAGCCCAGGCTTCACAGTCTTGCAAGTCGACGGCGGGCAAATAAGCCTCTCCAGCTGGGACGACGACGCTCTCAAGGGGCTAGCCGCCGGAATGTCCCAGCACGAACTGTTCACGGCCGTCCAGAGCGGCGATCGGCACTTCGGCGCGAGGACTGAATTCTCGGTCACGGCCATGGCCCCGTCCAGGGCGGCCGGCGAGATACTCTTGATGTACAGGACTGCGAGGGCTGCTAGAGACGTCAAAGGCGCCCGCAAGGCGCTCGAGCTCATGAAGTACGGGGAGCCCGGCCACGAATCCTCCGAGGAGCTTTCCAAGCGCGAGTTCGCACTGATCAGGGGCGAGGAGATCAAATGCGACGTCTTCCTCCTCACGGGCGACGATACAGATGGCACCCACCTACTTGGCGGGGGCACCCCGACCTTCGACCCGCTGCTCGAGACGAGTGCGTTCGTCAAGATGCTGAACGAAGCGGAAGAGCTCTCCGCCAAGGAGAGGTACGATCTTTTAGCCTATTTCTCGGGAAGGCTGAGCGCGGCGATGCCGCTCACCAACATCGGCCTGCAGCACAGGCGCTACCAGGTCCTGCCGGGAGGCGCGGGTTTAATCACGCATTTCGCCAAGCAGGGGGCGAAGATAGTAATTGTCGACGGGAACCACGTGAACAAGAGCAGCAAGCAGCGCGACAATCCGGAATCGGACGCCTTGATGAACCAGGTACCGCCCAAGTACTGGGGCCAGGTAACCACCGTATCAAGCAGAGGGGACTCGTCGGCGGGGGTCTTCGAATTCAGGGACAAGGACGGGAAGCCTCACAGAGTGTACGTCGCCCACGAGCCCCACGGGAAAGGCGGCCTATCGGAGCTAGGGGGCCACTTCCCCTACGACTCCGAGATGGAGGTGGCGGGCGACAAGCACAGGCTCGCCGTGCGCATCACCGAGGAGGGCCCGGTCCTCATCGGTCTGGGGAGGGTCCCCGGGAACGACTACACAAACTGTCTCGGACTCCCGGGTTCCCCGCGCGGCCTGCTCGTGGTCACGAGGATGGGCGTCGGCGATTTGGACGCGAGAGCTTACAGGGTTGTTATCTACACCGACGAGGCGTTCACCCCGTATGCGGAGCCAGTGACTGTTCCGGCCTTCGGAGGCAAAACCAAGCAAAAAAGGAAATGAAAAACAACCCCCTTTAGGAAAGGGGGCCAGCTTCATTTTCATTTTCAGCGGTACGGGCTTCGCCCCTCTCGGGGCTTCGGCCCTGCGCGCCCGAGCTCGCGCCCCGATGAAGACCTTTTCGGAAGGCGCAAGCCCCTTCTTGGGGGTGCCTGTCCCCTACTTCTTGGGAGCAGCCACCGAAACGTACGCGAGCGGGAGCATCTCGCCCAGGGTCGTCACATCGCTTGCTAGCGCATTGGCCGCGCCGTCGTGGGCCCCCTGGTGACTGTCGGGGACGGCGAGCAGGAGAAGCGCTACTCCACGCGCTGCCAGGCGCACGGCCTCAAGCCCCTCCTTTCGGCGGAGCTGGGAAGGATTTCCTACTCCCTCTTCGGCGAGGTTGTTGCCGGCTGCGAGAAGGGCGAGGGAGGAGAGAGCGGGAAATATCCCTTCGCGATAGAGTTCTACCGGACGGCGGGATCCGACAACCCGCGCGTGAGGACCGTCTTCACCCTGAACGGCCTGAACACAGCGAGGATCGACGACATCCGCGAGAGCGTCTCCTCGCGCGGCGAGGGGCGGGTCACGGTCAACGAGGCGGGCGGCTACGCGCAGATATCGCACAGCTTCACCCAGGACGCGGACGACCCCCTGGTCTTGACGAAGCTCGCGTACGACGTCGCGGCGTACGCGTCGGCTCTCCAGAAGGCGAAGGAAGGTCACGGCGTAGGCGTTTCCCGGCAGGTCCGCTCTGAAATTCTTCCTCTCAGAAGCCGGAGCGCGCGGACCTCTGCCCGACAGGCTCTATTTCGAGGTCGACCGCATCGGCCGTCGGCTGCTCGGACGCGACGAAAACCCTCCCGCGGTATTTGGGCATCGCAGCAAGGCTTGCCGCTAGGCGCTCGGGGAACTCGACGCGCTTCTTTTTCCTGCTGTACGCCTGGAGGCGCGCCGGGACCTCAAGTAGCCTCCTCTCGCCCGCGACGAATCCCTTGACAAGGAGGCCGTCCGAGTCAACGCGCTCGAACGGGCGGGCGACGTTCTTCGCCGTCCTTATGAACCTCTTCCTCACCTGCACCGCGTCCTTCATCTGGCTTGAGCAGTAGTGGACGGTCAGGCCCGGGAAGCGCCTGCGAGCGTATCTCACCAGGCGAAGCGCCATCTGCTCGCTCCCCTTGGCCGCGTAGCTTTCCCCGGACTTGAGCCGGTAGCCGCGCCTCTTGAACGCCTCTACGTTCTGCTCGGACCAGTCCAGCTCGTTGAGGTTGCAGAACCTCGCCCCGCTCTCCCAGAGGAATTTGAAGTAGCCGGCCGTCTCCTCCCACTTGCCGGGAACGGCCGGGACCTCCGCCCCGACGATCCAGGGGAGCCTGAGGGCGTCCAGGATCTGCCTGCAGTTGAAATGGAACCTTATCTCGTCAACGCCCGCATCGCACAGGGCCTTGAGCTTGGCCGGAGTCGCCCTCTCGCCCGTCGTGTACATGTGTATGTGAAAGCCCGCTCCGAACCTCTTCTTCAGGGCCCTGACGTAGCGCACCGTGCGCGCAAAGGACATCACCGGGTCGCCCCCGGTCATGCTCGCGCCCTTGGCGCGCATGAGCTCGGCCTCCCTGATGAGGTCGGGGAGCCGCATTATCTTCCTCTCGTTCGCGAAGGGCTGGTTCTTCATCTTCCTCTTGAAGGATAGCGGGCAGTAGAAGCACTTCATCCCGCAGACGCCCGTCGTGAAGACGACCATTTTGGCGCCCTGGATGCAGAGCTCGCACCCCTTGGGCAGGCTCCCTCCGACGTAGGCGTCCTTCATGCTGTCCTTGCGCGCTCCCACGAGCCGGTTAAAAAGGTGGCGGCCGCACGCCCGGACGGGTTTGTGACCATATTTCCCTTCTCGGCGGGCTTGGCGAGTGGCTCGGAAGCTGGCGCCCCGCTCAGGTGCAGATCCTCGTCGGCTGCCCTTCGAGGTCAATTGTCCGCTCCCCGTTGGAGCAGCAGACTGCGGAGCTCTCCTCAGCATTGATCATTTCACCGCCCGCCCTGCAGCAGCAGCCGTCATCGAAGCGGACCGAGATAGGCGTCCTCGCGGTGTTGCCGGCAACCTCGACGGATTCGCAGCACTCGAATACGGAAGAGGCGGGTTCTCCGGACATCTTGCAGCCGGGCCATGACGCGCCTCCGCAGATGAAGGCCGCATAATTAATTGCCCTCGGCCCAAAGTCGCCGCTGCAGCACGCCGAAGCGCCCGCGTCCCTGTAATCGCTCGGGACCCTGCCAAGGTCCTCTATGCAGCATTTTCCTCCTGAATAGCCGACGCTTATAGGGTCGGCATTGCCCTCCGGGACGTAACCGCCCACGCCGTGGCCGCAGAACTGCGCTGCCGAGGATTTCGCCTCTCCCGGGCTCCCGCATCTCTGGCCGCCCGCTCCGCTCCCCCAGCATTCCCAGTCCTGCGGAAGCTCGTCTTGGACGATCGTCCCGCTGCAGCAGACCTGCGCCGGGTAGACCTGGCTGAACGAATAGCCGTCACCGCCGCAGCACCTCCTGCCCGAGTAGATTATCGGGTCCTTGGGAGTTGGGGCGCAGCATTCCGCGGCGGATGCGGCGGTCTCGCCGTACATCTTGCAGGTTCCGGACGGCAGAGCGTCGTAGGCGCAATAGCCCGGGCCCGTCGGGCCTCCGCTGTAGTCCAGGCCGCAGCACTTTAGCACGGTCTCGTCGTCGAGGATTTTGGCGTTTCCCACCTTGCAGCAGCGCCCGTAGATGAAGAGGATGGCGGTGCCGTCGGGGCTTGAGGTGCAGCATTCGGCCGCCGCCGCCGAGGCAGTCTCCCCACTCCTCTTGCACTCTTCGGGCACCGCGCCCGAGATCCACGGCCCGCCTGTTCCCACCGTTCCTCCCGCGTAGCTGTCGCCTGCGGCGACCTGCATCCCTCCGGCAGTTGCCGTCGCAGCAGTTGTCTCAGTTGCCGCGGTTGTCTCAGTTGCCGAGGTGCCAGACTCACCGCCAGTCTCTCCGGTCCCGGCAACTCCCGGAGCCCGCTGCTGGCAGGCAGCAGCTCCGGCCGCACAACAGGTGTTAGGCACGACGTCCGCCCTATGAGCAACGTTGGTTGCGCCGGGCGCGCTCACGGAGGTGTTTATTCCGAAGATGGGATTTGGGCCCTCGAGCCTGTTTGCGACGCACTTGGCCCTGTTGCTGCACGTGTTGGGGCTGTACCTGTTCTCGTCCGCAGGCGGCGCGTTCTGCGCCAAAAACACCTTGGCGCTCGACGGCGGAAGGCTCGTTCCGCCGGCGGTCGAGGCGAGGAAGACGATACAGTCGCAGCCCGTCGGAATAAGCTCGAAGTATTCCTTGGTTGCCGGATTCTTCGCGGTCGATAGCCACCCGTACTTGCGCATGATCTCGGCGGCGCCCGCCTTCTCAGTCTGCCTGGGTTCAGAAGCTCGCGGGTTGATGTTGCCCGATAGGTCGACTTCCTGCAGCCTTATCCAGTTGCTGCAGAACGTCTCGATCGCCGCGCGGTCGCTCTCCTGGCCGGTCGCCTAGGAGAACGTGCCGAAATTCGTCGTGCCGCAGCTCATCATTTTGAGGATCGCGATGCCGACGACGACCGCAAAGAGTATCGCTACCAGGAGCCAAACCGGCTGCTTGCTGGCCCTTCTCGCCCTTCGGCCCCGTCCGAAGTCAGACGCCCGTTCGCAGTGCACAATGTTCCGTAACCGGCGCCGCGGGTTATTTAACGGTTCTCCGCAAAACGGCTTTCCCTGGAAGCCGCGGGCTCACCGCAGCAGGGTTATCTCGATCGAGGAGATGTTCATCTTCTCCCCCTTTTGGCTCGTCACGTTCTCGGTTCCTATCTCTATTTTTCCCACTCTCGTCCCCGGGAGGAAGCGGTTCCTGACTATCTCCGCGACGTCGACCGCGCAGGAGATCGCCCTCCCGCGGCTCTTGAGCTTGACTTCCGGCGCGCCGTTGTGGAAGGCGGTGACGACCGCCATGACGTAGCTCATGGGCGGCTTGTTCCCGATGAAGACAGTCCCCTCTACCCTGCTCCTGCCGTCGCGCCGCTCGCTGTGCTCCCTGTGTGCGTGCTCGTCGTGCCCCTCGTGCGCGTCCATTGGTCGTGGAATCGGGAGGTAGGCCGCGCTCCCGCCTTAAAGCAGTTCCACAGGTTTGCCAATAATGCGTCCAAAATGCCCGGGCGCCTAGCAGCCGAGCCTCACTTTCAGGAGGAACGCGAAATGCCTGAAGCCGTCGCGCAGGGGCTTGAGCTTGGAGACGCCCTCCCTCTGCCTGTAGTCTATCGGTATCTCGACGACCCGCAGTTTTTCGCGCGCGCAGAGGACGTTGAGCTCGGAAGCGAATTCCATCCCCTCGGCGCGGGGCGCCATCCGCCGGACCGCCTCCCTCGAGAGTATCCTGAGGCCCGACTGCGAGTCCGTGAGGCGCGTCCCGAAGAAGATGTTCGTCGCGAGGGTTATCAGCCTGTTCCCGAAGCGCAGGATCGGGCCCATCGCTCCGGCGCGCATCGTCCCCAGGAAGCGCGAGCCGACGAGGACGTCGGCCCCCGTCGAGCGGAAGGCTTGAAGGAGTATGTGGATGTCCTCGGACGGGTACGTCCCGTCGGCATCAACCATGACTATTGTCTCGCCCCTCGCGGCGGAGAAGCCCGTGAGATACGCCAGGCCGTAGCCGAGCTTGTGCTCCCTCACGACCCGCGCGCCTGCCTTGCGCGCGGCCCTGGCCGTGCCGTCCCCGCTGCTGCTGTCGACAACTATTATCTCCACCCGCTCCCCGGCGAGGGATTTTCCCACGGAGGAGACGACGCGCCCGATGGTGCGCTCCTCGTCAAGGGCGGGTATGATGACTGAGACGAGGGCTTTTTTCCTGGCTGCGGGCATCCCGGGCAATCCCCCACCCTTGTTTTAAATACATTCGAGGCGTGCGTGCCGGGATGGAGAGTCCCCCCTTCCTCGTCGGCGTCTGCGCATACGACGAGGAGGACGGGATGAGGCGCCTGCTTCCCAGCCTGCCTGCGAACTGCGTCTTCGCGGTCGACGGGACGGACGGGACGCGCGCGCTGCTCAGGAGGCGCAAGGTCCTCTACAGCAGGGAGAGGCGCGGGAAGAGCGCCGCGGCGACGGCGATTCTGGATTACGCCCGCGCGAAAAGGGCGCGATGCGTCGTCTTCGTCCAGGCCGACGATGTCGCCGGGCCGGAATCGATGCGCCGCCTCGCCTCCCGGTTCTCCGACCCGGCCGTCGGGATGGCGTGCGCAAGGACGATCCCCCGCGCCCCCCGCGGCTTCATAGGCTTCTGCTCGCGCCTGAACTGGGGGATACACGACATGTTCGGAGAGGCCGGCTCCCCCAAGGCTGGGGAGATGTTCGCGGTCAGGATGGCTTCCCTGGAAAGGGGCCCGCCCCCGGAGACGATAAACGACGACGCGTGGATCCAGTCGGAAAGCGAGAGGGCGGGCTACCGCACGGTCTACGAGCCGCGCTCGCAAGTCAAGTCTCCCTCTCATGCCCCAAGACCCTTGCGGACCTCGTCCTCCAGAGGCGCCGGATAGCCTGCGGCCACTTCCAGCTCCTCGCAAAAGGGCGCCAGCCAGCCACCTTCTCCCCGGCCGCGAGGGTCCGCTTCCTCTTCAAGGCGGCGGCGCGCCTGCAGGAGCCCGTCCTCGCGACCCTCTTCTATTCCTTCGGAGCAGCTCTCCTCGAAGCCTTATGCGTCCTCCTGGGATTCCTCGACTGGACGGGCGGAAAGGCCGGGAAATGGAAGGCCTGGAAGCAGGTCTGTTCCACAAAAAGTCTTATAAACAAAGGGTGACCACCATTGAATGGTATTACTTGGCCGAGATAGCGAATAAATAGAGGGAAAGGCGAAAGAGCGTAAAATGGGCGTTGTTATCTACAAGGTCAACCTGGGAACAACGATAACCGGGCCGGAAGGCAAGCAGCGCCTCCTCATCGCGATCGCAAGGATCTGCTCGATATTCTACACCGGCTCCAAGAAGTCGATAAACCTGGACGCCGACGAGCCCATGGAAATAATCTACAAAATCCCGAACCGCGCCGAGGTCGCCCTGCGCACGAAGGAGTTCACGCAGGCCCTCGTGAAGGACATGTCGGGGGCCGAGCGCTACAACATAACCGTCTTCGTGGGTCCGGTGCAGGTCAAGTTCAACTACCTGCGCGAGTTCCACATGGACAATGCGCTGGAACTGGAGCTGCGCTGCGAATACAAGGAGAACATGACCAAGATAGCGATGGGCGTGATCCTCACGAAGAACGTCATCGCGAGCCAGCTCTTTTACGGCAGGATGGCGGACAGGATCGAGCGCACCTACGACCTCGTCCTCAACCTCTTCAAGAAGTTCCTCGGGGACACGTTCTACTTCACGCTCAACAAGAGCGTCCTGGAAAAGTACAACCGCGACGTCATTTACTTCAACCTGCTAGGGTTCGAGTTCACAATCAAGAGGAAGTTCCAGTAGAGGGGGCTCCGCCGGCAAACAAAGAGGGTAAAAGCTCAAAAAGGGAAAGGGAAAAAGGAGGAAGGAACGCTCAAAATGGGAGAAAAATACAAGGTTGTCCGCGAGTTCGTGAGCGAGAAGGTAGAGCTCACGGTGCTCGTGCTCGTGATGGTCGTAATCTCCGCCTACTTCTACCCGCAGATACGCCTCGCGGCCTACGTCGCCCTCGCCCTGATACTTGTCTACTTCATCTTCCAGCTAGCCTTCAACGCGGGCTTCGTGACCGAGGTGCCCGAATACAAGCGTGCGGTCGTCTTCCGTATGGGCCATTTCCACCGCGTGGCGGGCCCCGGCTGGGTGATCCTCCTCCCGTTCCTGGAGTCGATGGAGGTCCTAGACATGCGCGTACAGTCCATAGACCTCCCCCCGCAGGAGGTCCTCACGACCGACGAGATACGCACCTCAATAGACACAATCGTCTACTACCAGATACTGGACCCCAAGAAGGCGATCCTCAAGGTCAAGGAGTTCGAGAAGACGGCGACGGGCTTCGTCTACGGGTCCCTGCGCGACATCGCAAGCGACCTCACGCTCAACGAGCTCTTCGGGGAGCTGGAGAAGGTCAACGACATGGTCAAGGTCAAGATGGAGCCCCTCGTCTCCGAATGGGGCATGAACGTGATAGACGTCCAGATAACGAACGTGACGATCCCCGAGAGCATCCAGTTCGCGATGCACGCGAGGAGGCAGGCTAAGGAGGAGTGGGCGGCGGCGCAGTACCAAGCGCGCGCGCAGAAGGCCGTGATAGAAGCTCTCGGCGACGCCGCAAAGAAGCTGGACCAGAACGCCCTCAACTACCTCTACATCAAGGAGGGCCTGCCGAAGGTCGCGGAAGGCAGGTCGACGAAGATCTTCTTCCCAGCCGAGTTCACGAACCTCGCGAACGCCTTCTCCAACAGCAAGGACCCTAGCGCCCTCAAGGCGGCGGCCGCCGCACTCTACCCGATGGGCCTTCGGGCCGCCGCGGGCGGGATGACGAACGAGGGCCAGGAAGAGCCCGACATCCAGGACGAGAGCGGCGGGGAAGCCAAGTCCAAGGCTCCGGAAGAGGGCAAGTCGACGTAAGGGGATTTTATTTCCCTCATTTTCTTCCTTCGTCCGGGCCGAAGCCCGGCCCCCGCCTACGGCTCGTCCATCCGCTTCGCGACGAAGAACACTGAAAGGGCGAGGAGCGCGAGGAGGATCCCGCCGGCGAGGAACTGGACCGCCTTGGACGCCTGCTGGCGGGAGAGGCGCAGGAACCTGCCGCAGTCCGGCACGCACGAGACGACGCTCTCGCCCTTCATGCACGTCCCGTCCCCGCAGTAGGGCACCGCCATCCTGTCCAGTTCCGCCCCCGAGTTCTCGAGGACCAGCGTGAGCGTCTTGCCGTCGGTGCTCTCGGGCGGGTTGAAGATCAGCCAGACATCCTGCGTCGCCGGATTTTTTTCGTCTATCCCGAACCGCGCCTCGGCGGAATAGCCGTCCCCCCAGACCTCCCGCAGGACGAACGGGCCGCCGCCGCCTTCCGACGTTCCGAGGTTGAGCGAGAAGGGCATCGTCACGTTCCTCACATCCACTTGCTTTATCCTCCCGGCGGGCGTTGAGTTCGCGGCTACGACGACGTAGACGAGCTTGAGCGTGATGCTCCCGTTGGCCGGCGGCTCGGCTCGCCAGTACTCAGGGAGGGCCGCCGCCGGGGCTGCGAGGACGGCGATCAGGAGCAGGGCCGCCGCGGCAAGCAGGAGCGACCTTCCCCCGTATCCCGTGTTGCGCCATTCGTTCATATAAGCCTCTTCTCCAGATTGCCGCCCGCCTAGGGCGCCGTGCATAGTCTCTGCGTGTACGGTCCGGGGTCTATCGTCTTGGCGCTGAACAGCGGGCCGTAGTACGAGGAAGCCTTACAGCAGTCGGTCCCCGAGTTACAGCCCCTGTCCTGCCCGCCTAGCGAGCCGAGGGTCGCCATCTCGAGGTGCAGGTGGGGGCTGCTGGAGCAGCCCTCGTCCCCTATCTGGGCTATTTGCTGGCCCCTGTTCACGTGCCCGCTCCTCACAAGGATGCTCCCCGGCTTGAGGTGGAGGTAGGTGCTGTACCTGCCGTCCGGGTGCTGTATGACGAGGGCGTTCCTGCTGCAGCTGTAGCACCTCGTCTCGCAGAGGCCGCAGCGCACGTATCCGGGCGGAAGGCTCGCGTCCCCGCAGTTCTCGTTGAAGCTGTCCCTCGCGAAGATGACTGTGCCCTCTTGTATCGCGTAGAGGGGGTCGCCTTCGTTGGCCATGAAGTCCAGGCCGTTGTGCCCGTTCCACGCGCAGAACAGGTTGCCGAAGCTCGTCGAAGTGGGGACTGGGTTGCAGTAGTCTCCCGCCCCGATCCCTCCGGGCGGGTAGGGCCCTCCGCCCCCGCCGCCTCCCCCGCCCATCCCCCCCTCGCCGGGATAGGGGCTGCCGTTCGCGCATTCCTCGTCCCCGTTGATCCCGCCGCCGGCGGAGGCGCAGCTGGATGCGCCGGGCGCCCCCATCGCCGCGCCCATCGCCGCGCACGCGGGGCAGCTCCCGTCGGGGCGTATTATCGCCCAGCCCGCCTGCGGGTCGCCCGCCGGGTCGTAGAACGTGAAGTCCACGTTCCATATTATGGCGAGCTTCACCAACGAATCCTGCTTGGAGGCCGTCGGTATCTCGCCGTCGAATGCCGCGTGGTCTGCGAGGTTGTGGTCGAAGTTGATCCCCGCCGGCGCCCCCGAGAACCCGTCGCTGGAGAAGTAGCCTATTTCCGTGAAGCACACGGGCTTGCCGGGGAACGCCGCCTTGTAAGTGTCCTTGACGGAAGAGAAGTAGCTGTACTTGGGATCCTGCGCGCGCGGGTCGCCGCTCGAGGACGTAGGCCTGACGACGCCGCTGTTGTAGTGGGCTCCGACGCAGTCGAGGTAGGCGTCCGCCCCGGCCGAAGCCATCTGCCCGAGGAACGTGTCGTAGTTGCAGTAGGCCGCCGTGCATCCGGCGCTCCCGGCGGCCCCGGTCTCCGCGAGCGCCGCCGAAATCACCAGGACCTGCGGGTTCGCGGCTTTGATCGCCGGGTACGCTTTCTTGAGGAGATTGACGTAATTCCCACCGTTCACTTGGCCGTTGGGCCACTCCCTGTCAAGGTTCGGCTCGTTCCAGACCTCTATCGCGTCGGGCCCGAGCGTCGCGACCCCCGCCACGTAGGAGGCGTAGCTGTCGAACTGCGCGGGCGTGGGGAAGGCGGCCGGATTCCCGTTGTCGCCCGTTATGCTGAGGAGGACTTTCAGCCCCTTGCCGTGGATGTCGTCTATCAGGCCCTTCGGATCCTGGGGGTTCGCGCCGGGGACCCACCTTATCTGCTGTTTCACCCACGTCATGCCTGAGCACTTCATCTTGGCGAGGGCGTTGTCGGAGAGGCCGCCCGCCACCTGGCCGCCGAGCTCAAAGCCCCCCGCCGGAGGGCTGGGCCCGGCAGTCGTGGTTGTCGTCGCAGAGCTGCCTCCGCCCAATAGAGGGGCTATCACCTGCACCGCCTCGTAATCCCTGAAGAGCGCGCAGGCGTTCTGCCATTCGATCGAATAGCCGTAGAGCGATATCTGCCGATCGTCCAGGGACGGGCTCCCTTGGTTGTAGATCAGGACCTTGGGGTCCCTGAATGTCCTGCTCGTTATCGTGGACAGCTGCGGGACCCAGTCTGCGGGTGGCTTCTTGCATTTGGAGAGGTCGTATTCGTAGAAGCCCCCGACCGTCCCGCCCAGGAGCGTCGTTATGTGCTGGCAGCCCCCCGTCGGGCCGCCCGAATACATCATGACCGCGCCCTGGAAGCTCCCGACCCTGTCGATGTCCGCCTTCAGCTTCCTCGCCCCCTCGCGGATGTTGGTGAGGATGTCGGTCACGCCCGGGATCGATGCGGAGACCGCCATTATGCCGATGTACCCGTGGCATCCGCTCGTGCCGCTCGTGCAGCCCTTGACCGTGACCCCGTCCGTGGAAAAGTGGTTGAGGCCCGACTCGTCCCAGCCCCTCGCGAGGAGGTAGATGACAGGGACCCCTGTCTCCTGCGAGACCTGCTGGAAGAGCGCCAGGTTCGGTATCTGCGAGGAGCTCGTGAACGAGGGCTTTATCGAGCCGCAGCCCCCGATCGCCGGCACGGGGGTGAGGTCCGCGGCGCTCCCCGCCCCCGGGTTGTTCAGGCCGTTCACCGGCCCGGGCGGGGTTATGTCGTAGCCGAAGTTTATCGTCGCCTTGAACTCGGTGTTGTTCTTCTCGTAGCCGCAGCAGCCCGGTATTGAGTTCCTCGCGCCCTGTATGTCCAGCGTCTTGTAGCCCGGGGGCACGGGCAGGTTTTTGTGCTCAAGGCGCTGTATCGGCTCGGTGTCGGGGGGCCACGGGTCGCCCGGCACCGGGTCCTTGGCCCATTCTGTGTTGGGCAGGCGGTAGAACGTGCAGTCGTGCTCGAATGCCTGCCCCTCCTCGAACTTCGTTGACTTGGGCCTCGGCGGGTCGCCCTCCGCGGCTATGCCTCTTAGGCAGTCCTTGTCGCGGTACTGGAGCTCCAGGTTGAACTTGAACTCGTCGGGGAAGCTCTTGAACGCGTCGGCCGATGTGAGCTCGCCCTGCGTGAGCGAGAGGAGGGCCCAGCGGGCGTTGGTCACCGTCACCTCGCAGTCGAGGCGCGAGAGGCGCACATCGTTTCGCTTCTGCTCCGGGTCATGGATCTTGTTGAGCGTCGGGACGGGCCTCGCGTCCCAGCATTCCATGGCGTTGTCCGGATACGGGTACGCGGGATCCTCTACGGAATCCGCGCACTTGTTAAGGCTCCCCCCCGCTGCGCTCTGCAGGTGGAATGCGACGCTCTCCCCTTCCTCGGGGACGTTGCCCCACACCCGGCCGCCGTCTATCTCGCTCGCCGGCGCGTCGCCCTTCCAGCCTTCCTTGTAGTTGGGTATTTGGTAGGGCGCGCCCCGGAGCGCTCCGAAGCATCCGTTGGGCCCGGGGCAGGGCAGGGGATTGTAGATCTTCTTGTCTCCGGGCCTCTGGCGCGTGCAAAGCCCCGGGACGCCGGACCCCTCGTCGCCGCACGGGACGTGCTTCTCTTCGGGCGGTTGGGCGCTCGGATCCGTGTCCTTGGCCTCGCACCACCAGAAGCGCTTCGTGGGCTCGTCCCTGCTGCAATCTGGCTGTGGAGGAGTGCCGACCATCTTGCAGCAGTGGCCGGCCCCGTCTGAAAAGAAGTCTCCGCCACAACCTTGCGGTTCTTCCGGACCCAGCTCGCAGTCGGCACCGGCGGCCGCGCATTCAGGAGGCTTGCTTTCAGAGTGGAACGCGCCCCAGTCCGGGCCTGTCAAAGATATCTCCGGCGGCGGGGACTGCCCATCGTATGCGCTGTCGTAGCAGGGTTTTGGATTTTTCGTGCATATTTCGACCCAAGGAACGCCGCCGTGGTTCCTTCCCTCGTTCCTGCAGCCGGACATGTAGGCGTCCGGATAGTCCGTTCCGAAGTCCACCGTGCCCAGGTCGTTCGCCACCCATCCGTCCGCCCCGAACCACGAGTCGCACTTGTAGCTGGGTATGCCTCCAGTGCAGAAGAATTTTCCCGCGGGCCCGTCGTTGACGCTGCTGTCCCCAGGGTCCCCGGGGCTGCCGCTCCTGGGGTTAAGCGCCTGGCAATAGCATCCGGTGCTCTGCTTGGCGATGCTCAGGTCCTTCTCGTACTCGTAGGGGGTGTCGGACCAGCTGCAGCACTGGTCGTCGACGTTCCTGCAGAATATGAACGGGTTCTTTATCCCGAGGCGGTGGCTGTCCTTGTTTATCTGGCTGCACTTGATCTCGTTGTCTTTCGCGTCCTTGAGCGCGACGCACACGCCCTTGCTCCCGAGGGTCGCCCCGCCGGCGGCGTCCTGCCCGGTCACCCATGTCACGCCCTCATTGCAGGAGTTGGCGTTGACGTAGGGGACCCCCGGCCCCGGATAGTCGTCGGAATCGACGACGCAGGTGTATTCGTAGAGGGCCGCGACCGCGGTGCATGTCATTTTGTAGGGGACGACCTCGTTCGCGCTGCAGGTTATCTCGCCGTCCCCCGCGTCCGTCGGGCAGACGTAGTTCCCTATCTGACAGGATTTCGCGTCGCCGCGCTTCCACCACGCCGCCGGGCAGAAGCCGTTCTTGGAGGAGCACGATACGCCGCCGGACATCACCGCGCGCGACGGGTTCTTGGCTATCATCCTCGCCTCGTTGAGTATCTCCTGTATCGAGAAGCCCAGGGCCGCGGTCGTGTTGTCGACGGATTTCGTCATCCCGAAGCCCGTGAACTGCTTGCTTGAGACGACCGACGGCGGGGTCGTGTAGACGCGCGTCTCGTGCACCGTCGTGAGGTTGGTCTCGCCCCACGGGGCGAAGTAGATTGGCTTCTTGAGCGCGGCGAGGCCCGATATCGTGCCCGGGCCCCATCCGCCGAGGCAGACAGGCCCCAGATAGTCGTACTGGGGCGACTGCTGGACCCTGGAATAGATTTCGGCGATGAACTGGGCGGTGGGCGCCGGCTCAAGGGACACGTCGCTCACTATGGGCTCGAACCATATCTTCTTCTCAGTGTCCTTGTATCTCTCGAGCTTCCCTTTGTAGAGGTCCGCGCGCTGGAGCTGCTCGTCGGTGCTCGCGCCCCTCCCCCAGACCTCCATCGCGTCGAAATAGTCATTTATTCCGTTGATGTAGAGGTCGTTGAGGAACGCCGACTGCGTCATCGCGGTGTAGACGACGCGCCTGGTGTCGGGCGGGCGCACGGACAGGTCGTACATGTAGGGGTGCCAGTAGTCGTAGTGCTGGCATGTCAGGTTGCCGTCGGGGCCGGCGGTGTGGATCGCCTCGGAGCGCGTGCAGTCGACCGCGTTTATCGCGAAGCATTCCGCCTGGCTCTCGGTGTCGTAAGGGCTCGCGCAGCCGGCTATGTACTTCACCCCGCCGCAGCTCTTCCCGGCCGGGCACGCGTACGCGCCGCACCCCCCTCCGGTCTGGAAGAGGCTCCATGGCTTGGGGTCGAGGGGGTACCCGTCGTAGCCGCACACTTCCGCGTATTCGGTGAGCGCCGGGAGTATGACTTTCACGGACGGCTCGGTCGCCCTGATCTTGAGCGAGACTATCTTGAAGAAGCGCGCGAACTCCGCCGTGTCGATCCCGACGGCGGACCACTTGTCGGCCTTGTTTATCCCCGGGACCCAAGGTATCACGTAGTTGATCTGCCAGCCCCGCCCCTTCACGTGGCTCATGAAGGACGAGATGAACGCCGCGTAGTCGTCGTACTTGTCGTAGTCGGGCCTGTTGCTGCAGCCGCCCGCCCCGCCGCCGATGCAGACGTCGTTCACGCCGGCCTCGGTCCTCGCCCATTGCGGCGGCCAGCCGAATATCGGGATCACCTCTATGTTCCTTTTCTCGGCTTCCGTGTAGAGCGCGTCAACACGGGTCCAGTCGTATTCCCCGCCCTGCGCGGACTGGATGTCCCCCCAGGCGAAGCCCGCCTTCACCCACGCGACCCCCGAACTCTCAATGTTGCTCCAGAGGGCCGGGTCGTTCGGGAGGGCCGGGCCGCCCAAGTCCAGGCAGAATTTGTTGAAATACCAGCTCCCGGCGTTGTGGTCCCAGACTGTGATGTTGAGCTTGTACTGCGACGAGTTGCTCTCGAGGATCTGCACGTACTGCTCAAGCATCGGCGGGACGGAGTAGTTTATCTCGCGCAGTATTTTGTCGACAAGGGGCCGGGCGTTGGGGTCGCTCACCTGCGGCGGGGTGATGACGAACGCGTAATCGCTGTCGCTCTCCGGGCACCTGAGCGGGAAACCGTGCTCGCTGTAGACGTCGCGCCCGAGCCACGGCGCGAAGGCCGTCCAGTCGGGGTTTATCCAGCCCAGGTACGGGAGCCCGTTGGATCCTGTCTTGGGACTTTCGATGTATCCGCCGTGCCTAGAGACGTCCAGGACTGCTAGCTGCAGCGCGTATTCCGTCGCGGTCTTTATGTAGATGCGCGCCTCCTCCATGACATGTATCGCGGTCACGTACTTGTTCTCGGAAGCCTCGATGTCCGCCTGCAAGTCAATCGTCGCGAGCGACTGGAGCCAGAGGAAGAACAGGGCGATGGCGATCGCGACGACGATGATTCCGCCGATGATTATGACCGCCGGGCCTACGCCCCTGCGGCCCGCGCTTCCGGCCCGGGCTGCGGCATGCCTCGTGCGCGCGGCCTGCTCCAGCCGGGCATCCCCGGGCTTGCGGTCGGAATCCAACTTTCTCGCGGTCCCCGGGAGGCTAGCACGCTTTCCGTTATATTGATTTGCCCTTCGGTCGGCCTTCCCGTTTTCCGGCGCCTTTCCGGACGGAGCGGAAAACGGGGGGCGTCTTGGCGGCACGGCGGCTAGCCCGCGCTCGGAGGGCGCCCCTGCAGGAGCAGGATTCGCATCCCCAAAGCGCGATTTATGCCGGCAATGCGCAATCCCGGTGCAATATTGCGCGCCGTTGGAGGATGGCGTCCCGCGAAAAGCCCCCTTTTTTCGAAGAAAAACTGGAAAAACCGCGGTTCCCGGACCAAATTCCCGAAACATAAATAAACCGGATTGAAGCATACATTGGGACGATAGCATCAATTCATTCATCATAGCAAGCGACGGACAGAGGAGAAGTGACGAAATCAAAATGGCAGCACGAATGAGAGGAAAGCTGGTTTATATGACCGCCGCGGCCACCCTCGTGGTGTCCCTTGCGCTCAGCGGATGCGACCCGCCCCAGGATCCGCAGGTCATCCAGACCCTGATAGCGCCGACCCCGACGGAGACGGCCGAGCAGACCCAGGTCCTGCCGACCGCGACGCTCTACGTTCCGACTCCCACTCCGACCGCAACCGTCCCACCGACCGCGAAGCCCGACTCGCAGAGCAACCCGTTCCAGGACGGCGCGATATGGCTCCGGCCGGACATACTGGGGGCAGAAGTTCCCTTTACCGATCAGGGACTCGGCACGGGCCAACCAACGATAACGACGTGGGTGTCTAGCACCGGAGCGTTCATAGACGCCGTGAGATCCACGCCGGTCTCTGACTGTCCTGGCTATTACGACAACATATATATCAATTTCGTGGTGCCGCCGAAAGCCGGAGACGAAATAACGTTTAGCGACTATTACGGGCTCAACGGCTCATATGTCGCGCGCGACGGGAGTATACACGATGTTGCTCAATTCCTGTCCGCCGCAGTCGCGCGGGAAAGGAGTCAGAATCAGGCCTTTTCCAGAACTTACGTGATATTGACAAACGGGCGGACAATAACGGGAATGGGCTCGCTCGCGTCCGGAGGGATTGAAGACTTCGTGTGGAAAGCCGTTGACGCGCATGCCAACGACGCCTTGGGCGGCAGCACTGCCGGCTTCAGCCTCACTCCGACGACAACACCCCCTTTGCCCGAGTGCAGAGCATCCTACTGGCAGGCGCCCAACGCCATCGCCCTCGGATACGTGGATGTCGACTTGGGCATGGCCCCGCTGGGAGAAGGTGTTGAGGTCGCGGCCGTCCAGGACCCGGCCGCGCCGAAGCCCGTCACATATTCCCCAGGGCCCGCACAGGATGTTGCGCCCGCGACGAACAGACGGCAGGCGAAATACGGCTGGCCCGGAGATTTCCTGATTCAGGAATGATCCGTTAAGAAGGGACGCTTCAGTTCTCCTTTTCCGAAGGCCCGGGGCCCGAGCTCAGGGCATGCAGACTCCGCCAGCCATCCTTCCAGAGCAGCAGTCCTCGGGGAGGGACGCGGCCGCGCCGTTGGCGTTGCAGTCGGGCCGCTCCACCCCTCCGGAGGGGGCCATGATCCTGGGCTTGTCGCGCAGGGCGAAGACCCTGATGAACTGCTCGCTCAGGCGCGCCGTCCCGTCGGAGAGGGGCGGGAGCGGGAAGAAGTAGATGTAGTTCTTCTTGGCAAACGTCTCCTGGCCCTTGTCCGCCTGGCTCGCCCCGTACTCCTGGCAGCTGTCGGCCTGGATCGTGCCCGCGGCGAGGAACTTGGTCCAGAGGGGTCCGCGCATCTCGTCGTTCAGGTTGTATTCGAAGCACTTGGGGTAGAAGAGCGCTAGCTGCCCCGCGGAATACGTCTCGAGCTTCTGGTTCAGTATGTCTTGGATGCTCACCGAGCCGCTCTCAGCCGAGAAGATGAAGACGTCCTGGCCCGTGACGGATGCGATGCTAGCGAGGTTGTAGAAGAGCACGGGCGTCCTTATGAGCCGCCCGACGGTGGAGTAGGAGAGCGCCTGCATCGTCGGGAGCTGGTCCTCCTGCGCACTCACCTCCGTTATCGCGAAGTTCACCTTGAATTTGAGGAACGCCAAAGCGACGATGAGCGCGAAGAACATCGCGACGATGAAGATGAGCACGACTATCGTCTCGGCGCCCTGCGCCCTGCGCCCGCCGCTCCGCCTTCCGGCTTCCTCGCCCGTCATGTAGCTATCGACTCCGAGCACGAGTTGAACTTGTCGAAAAGCGAGATTATGTCCTGGGAGACTGCCTCTACCGGGCCGGAGGGCTTGAGTGTCCCGGCGACGTACTGCGAGAGGACCTCCCCGCTCGTGAGATAGGCGTAGATCGCATAGTTGAGCGAGCAGTGCCCGCCGTTGTACTGCGTGGAAGCCTGGTCAAGGTACTGGCGAAGGAGGGTTGCCGCGGCCGCAAGGTTCTCGCTCACGTCCATCGGCGGGGTGGGATAGACCGACGCCGGCAGGCCCGTGAAGCCCCCGTTGGGATATTCCGGGGAGAAGCCGCTCCTACCGGCGACTACTGCCCGCAGGAGGTTCGCGTCAACGTCGGCAGCCCTCGCCGCCTCCTCGATCCGGTCGGTGTAGGCCGGCGCCCTGGCCTTCATGTTCTCGGCGCGCACCTCGTCGAAATGCATCCGTATCCTCTCTATCAGGAGCTCCTCACACCTCATCGTCGAGTACGTCGCCCCGCCCGGGACGGCGATGCTCTTGGGCTGGTAGGGCAGCTCAGCCTGGGAGCTCGTGGGCACGAACAGGGGGGCGCTCTCGATGAGGCGCACGGCCTCGTTGTACTGCTTCTCCCTGTCGTTCTCCCCGATGCACTGGCTGGAGTTCGCCCAGACGGCCACCCTCATCGCGCCGAAGGTGTAGTTCTTGAGCTTGTTGCCTGCGTAGTTGACAAGTGTCACCGGGATTACGAAATAGTCCTCGCCGACGTCGCTGCTGTCGGCGCCCTGCGCGATCGCGAGGCAGCTGGGGTCCTCGAACTGCCCGCCGTAGGCCGCCCCGCCCATGCCCCATCCGTACGCCAGGCACAGCTCGTACATCGCGTCCCTCGCAGGGTTCCTCGCGCCGAACTCCCAATATTTCTTCAGGTCCGTGTCGTAGATCTCGGCGCGCCAGTTGTAGCAGAAGACGTAGGCGCTCGCCGGCATCTTGGCGCGGTGCGTCCTGTTCAGGGTGTCGAGGCGGCGGGTGTCTAGCATGTTCTTGTGCAGGCCCTCGCGTCCCATGTCCAGGGCTATTTGCGGGGCGCCCGTTATCTTGGAGGCGATCAGGAGCGCCTCGCGCGATTTCAGGTGGTTGCCGAACATGGCGTTGAACTCCGCGTTCGCGACGATGGATGTGACTATGACGACGACGAGGATTGTGAGGGTGAGGAGCAGGATCACGACGCTGGAGAGCGACTGGCCCCGCCTCCTTCCGCCCGCGGCTCCCTTCCTCCTGGTTTCGGCCGCCATCTTCAGTAGATGCATATCGACGGGGTGTCGACGTTGCATCCTGCCTGCGCGAGGCCTCCTTTCCTCAGGCGTAGCACTATTTTCTCCTCATACCCGCCGCTCAGCCGCGGGACGAGTGCCTTCTTAGCAAGGAGAGTGTACTTCTGCCCGACGGGCACGCGTATGACCTGGCTGTCGATGTTTGAGACCGGCATGTAGGAGACGCCTCCAGAGCGCCCCTCCTTCTTTATCGCCGCGACGAAACCGTATTTCACCGAGCCCAGGCCGAGGGCCTCGAAGCCGCGCGCGTATTCGGTCCCCCTCTTGACCTCGCACGCGTTCTGGCGCTCGGCCGTGTAGGTGAGGCCGCCCGGGAACGGGGGCATCGTGCCGGCCAGGTACTCGTCGGCGGACATGCAGCTGCAGCTACCGTACGTCTTCACGTCGTTGTAGAGGTGTGTGCGCAGGCTCGAGAAGGCCAGAATGCTCTCTATCCAGATCTCGCGCCCGGCCAGGTCTATCTGCTCGGCGGCCCCCGCGTTCCCGCCGCTGTACGCCGCGAAGGCGGCCTGGACGTCGCCGTCGAAATAGTCCATCTTCGAGCGGAACTCCTTCGCGCCCCTGTCTATGTTCGCCGCCAATTCCGTCGGGCCGTCCAGAATCTGCATTATCCCGACCGCCCCGGTGGGGCTCACCTTCACCGTCATGCCGTCGGGTTCGTAGTGCTGCAGGCCGCTCTCCAGCTGCCCGACGGCGAGGAGGGCGGCGACCGGGACGTCGTACTTGTCGGCGGCGGCCTTGAACTCCTGGATGTAGGGGACGCCCTCCGCATCCGCGTAGGGCAGGGCGCTCACGGGGCACCAGGGGGAGAGGTCTGGTACGTCGCGAAGCTCCAGGGCGCTCCCGACGTTGTCCAGCTTCGCGCTCCCGATCGCGACGTCGTAGCCCAGGGTCGCGGGGATGGAGACGCAGTAGAGGCCGGCCTGCGGCGCCGCGGAGACGGCGGTTATCATGCCGGCTATCGTGCTCGCGAGGATCTTGGCCTCCTGGAGGTGGGCCATCGTCGCGAGGTACGTGACCTCGGATGCGACCATCCCCATCACGACGATGAGGACGATGACCTCGATGACGAGGCCCAGTATCGTCCCGATGCTTGTAGACGAGCTGGGTCCCTCGGCCATCTGGTATCCTCGCTCACGGAGACTAGACGACTATATTAATGTGCCCTTCCGCGGCCCAAATCCCCTGGATGCTCACTTTATCCGGTATATTGCGCCGCGCAGCTCCGTCCCGCTCCCCTCGACGTTCTTCACGGTTATCGCCGTCGCGGGCTCAGTCTCCACGCTCACCTTGTTGGCGCACTGGATTGTGTAGCAGTAGTAGCAGGTGTCGTCCTTGGAGCATTCCGGGTTCTTGTCGTGCATGCACACCGCGACGACCTTCTCCGCCTCGTGGCCCCACGCGGGGAGGTGGCTTCCGGGGATTATCGACGGGCAGTGTATCGCCGGGCGGTAGCTGTACTCCCCGGAGATCTTGGACGCCGTGCTCTCCGGGAGGTTTATGTCCCAGACCTCGAGGGCCGCCTCGCGCTCCATGACGCCGAGGGGCAGCGCCTCCAGGTTCCCGTTGACGTTGACCGCGCTCATGAGGCAGCCGTTCTTCTGGAGGCGCTCGGTGAGAGTCCTGTCTATCCAGTTGCACGATATCATCGCCGCGCACGTCGGGAACCTCTCCGAGCCGCTGGCGATTGAGCCGCAGGCCCCGGAATCGATCCTCGCCTGCAGGAGGGCGATCGTGTCCGCCCTGCCGGCAGCGATCGAGGAGTAGAGGCCCCGCATCCTGACGAGGGCGTCGTTTATCCCGGCGAGGAGGTCGTTCGCGTAGCTCTGCATCGGGCAAAAGTCGCCGGGCTCGTTGCACGGGACCGAGGAGATCCTGTTGCTCGCGTCGACCAGACTCTGCCATGGATCGGCCGAGTTCCAGACGGTCGCGTTCGCCCCGCCCGCTATCGCCTTGGCAGAAGCCGTCCCGTACTTCCCCACGTAGTCGAAATAGGCGGAGGCGAGGTGCTGGGCCCGGTCGCGCCTCAGGGTCAACTGGGGGGCGGTCGCTATCACGTAGGATGCCGCCGGGGAGTTCTTCGGGCCGAAGGTGACGCTGCCGTATATCTGCATCCCGATGAGCGTATAGACGCCGACGAGCTTGCGGCTTATGTCGTTCTTCCATATGAAGTTCATCTCCTCGGCGGAGGCGACGGCCGCGAGCATCCCGCCCGTGAAGTCGTCCTCGTCCATGTCGGAGATGACGATCGTCTTGTCCAGGCTCACGGGGATCTTCGCGAGGTGCTCGTTCGTTATGACTTCGGGGACGTATGTGTTTGTGAACGGGGAGACGATCGTGCCGGGGAGGTGGTGGCCGTGCGGGACGACCCTTGCGGTCTGGACGAGTATGCTGTCGGGGTCGTCCAGCTCGCGCGCCCTGTCAAGTATCTCGTTCATGACCTGCTCGTTGGTGAGGCTAGTTGTGAAATGGGGCGAGGGGTTGGACGGGGGGCTCCCGGTCCGGGGGGAGAACCAGGTGAGGCCGAAGGGCTTGCCGAAGAACCCCGTGCGAAGATCCCTGAATGCCATGCGCCACGTAAGGTCGCTGCAGGAGGCCGCCGTCACCTCGTAGCGCGAGGGGCAGGAGCTCCCGACGAACGTCTCGCTCGTCCCGGGAAGGGGATCGAGGCACACCTTCTCCACTATTTCCTTGATGCGCGTCGTCCTCTCCGGGACGTCCATCTTACAGGTGTTCATGGAATTGACGGCCATGTTTATTATCCAGCCGCCGATGACGACGAACATTATCGCGAGGATTATGTAGTATCCGCCCCAGTCGCCCTTCCTCCCAGCCATCCCCCTTTTCATGCCTCCAGGGAGACGGGCCTCGTGTAGACGACGCCCGCCTGCGTGAGCCCGACCTCCGCGCTCTGCTTCCTTCCGCCCAGGAACGCCTCCCCGCTATAGTCCCTCAGGACGCAGTACGTTGTTACCGCCTCGACGTTGAGCTCCTCCGGGGAGGTTTGTATCACCCAGAGGATCTTCTGGGCGTCCTTCTTCCAGATGTAGAGGAGGGCAGCGTTCTTCTTGGATTCGCCCTTCCTCTGGCAGTCGTCAATGACAGCCTCCAAGCCCCCGACGTGCGAGACGTCCTTGGTTACGCCCCCTATCGGGCCTATTGTCGAGAGCGCCTGGACCTGGTCGCAGGAGAAGGGGAGGAGCGCCGAATCCTGCGGGAGGACGACCTTCACCGATATCTGGACGCGCTTGTTCGTGCAGACCTGCTCGATCGCGTCCTTGATGTTGTTCATCGTTATTATCGTCCTCGCCTTGTCCGAGACGTTCGCGTAGTAGAGCGCCCAGCGGGCGAGGAGGAACATCGTGAGCGCGAAGAAGGCGACCATGAGGAGCGTGTCTGTGACCTGGCCCCTCCTGCGCCGCCGGCAACCATATTTTCGCGCCATCTTCCCCGCCTTCCGCGGCTCACGCTCCCCCTTTCGTCTTTATGCTTTCCGGCCGCGGGGCGCGCTTTCCCTAGCAGGTGCGCGCCGGGAACTTGGCTTCCATCGCCGTGGCGCTCAGGCTCCCCTCGCCGAACAGCTCGACGCCCCCAAGCTCCGGTATGGACGTCTTCCCGATGCAGTACGCCTTGAATCCGCACTTTACCGGGTCGTACATTGAGCCGGTGCTGGCTTCGGAGACGAGGAACTGCTTGGCTCTGGTGGGCGGGAGCGAGGACGAGCCGACGCTTGAGGTGAGGAAGACTATGCAGTCGCATCCGCTGGGCGGGCCCGTCTCCAGATACACCTTGTTCGAGTCCTTCTCCGCGAGGAGCCAGCCGTACTTCCTGAACGAGTCCGTCGCCCTCTCGCGCTCCGGCGCGGTGGGCTCGGATGCGCGCGGGTTGATGTTGCCCGCAAGGTCGACTTCCTGCGGCCTTATCCAGTTCTTGCAGAAAGTCTCTATCGCTATCCGGTCGCTCTCCTGGCCGGTGGCCTGGGTGAATGTGCCGAACTTGTTCATGCCACTGTTGATCGTGCTGAACATCGCTATGCCGACTACGACCGCTAGCAGTAGCGCGACTAGAAGCCAGATGGGTTGTTCGCTTGATTTGCGTCCGTGGGCCATGGTGCTGTCTTGTGTTAATGCTACTGTATTATTTATTGTTTTGGCCTTTTGAGAGGGCTTAAATGGCGCCTAGCAGGTTCTTTCCTCGAAGAAGACGGCCAGGGCGGGGAGGGAGCGGGCGACGCAGGCAGCCCTCCTATGGCAGGCTTCCGGGGAGTAGGACGAACCGCTCCCGGACTCGGACCGCAGGAGCCCGGCGGCCGGCGATTCCCCGAGCCTCGAATGGCCGGCGGTGGAGGCGAGGAAGACCGTGCAGTCGCAGCCTGTCACGGGGCCGGGCTCAATGTAGGCCTTGGAGACGGTATTCTTCTGGGCGGAGAGCCAGCCTATGCCCCGGAAGGTGTCAGTCGACTTCTCCAGGGCTGCCTGGGACGGCGCGTATTCCCTCGGCCGCGGCTCCTGCGCCGGCTGGAACCATTCCGCGCAGAAGGTCTCGGCCGCCGGGGAGAACCTGTCCTCGCCGGAGAGGGATTCCACCTGGCGCGACTTGTCTATCATCCGCATCATTATCGCTCCGACGGCGACAGCTATTATCATCGCGACGACAATCCAGATCGTCTGGTCCATCGAGCCCCGCCGCCCGATCGCCACCCTCGCGCGGTTCCGCATCGCTCTCGCGTGGCCTACCATGCTGTGCCCCTCATGGAAGGTAGAGATAGTAGGGCATCGGCTGGCCGTTCATGACGACGAGATCCCCGCAGTTCCTCGCCCCTGTCCTGCACTCCTCGTCCCTCTCTATCACCCAGCGGCAGACGTAGGAGCATGCCTCGGCGATCTGCACCGCCTCGTCGCCGTGGGTCCTTATGAAATCGGATATCTCCATCGTCGCCTGGGCGGCCTCCCCGCCGGGGTTCGTCGCCCACGTGTCGACGGCCGAGTCGCATTTCTGCGTCTGGAGGCTGTTCGCGGGGTCGTAGTAGCTGCTGTTCGCCAGCTTCGAGTTCCTCACGTAATAGGGGACGGAATAGACCTTCAGCGTGTCGCTTGCGAACGTCTCGAGGCAGTTGGGGCAGTCGGCGGTGCAGGCGCCGCTCGCGCACGTCTCGATGGAGTCGCGCCAGAGGCCGCACTTGAGCTTGAGCTGGCTGTACGCGACGCCCTCCTTGACCTGGTAGTCGCTCCCGACGCTCTCGCCGCCCTTCCTCGTGATCTTGGCGACCTGTATCCCGATGACGAGTATCATGAGGCCGACGACCACCGCGACGACGAGCATCATTATGTCAAAGTCCCCGATGCGCCCCCGCCGGCGAGCCGCGGCCCGCATGGCGCTCATGGCATGAGGCCCCCTAGCGCCACACATCCCTCAAGCTCGCAGCGCGCGTCGAACGCCGCGTCTATCTGGTAGCACTTGTCGGTGTGCTTGGCGCACGCGTCCCCTATTTCTGTCATCGAGACGCACTTCTTCGTACAGTTCTCGTAGTCGAGGGCCTGGTTGAGGCATATCGGGTTCTGGAAGCCGGGGTTGTTGAGCTTGAGGTTGGCGAATCCGGCGTCCACGCCGAACTTTATCGTGTCCATGAAATCCACCTGGTGCCAGGCCTGGCAGAGCTTTATCTCCTGCTGGATGTCGAAGTACTGGCTCCCCTTGATGTCCTTCCCGGAGTTCACAGCCATCTTTATCTCGGGGAACACGTTGTAGAAGACGATCGCTATCACTATTATCGCTATCACGACGGCGGCGACCGCCGAGAGCGTGACCTCTACGGCGCCCCGCCTCGTCATGAGCAGGCCACCTGCCTTTCGGCGTCCAGGTCGTAGTACCTGGAGAAGATGTCCTGGCAGTCGCTCGTCCCGGGGAGGCACATGAGCTTCCTCTCCGTCCCGTCCGGCTGGATGCCTGAATTGACCCTGACGCTCCCGACGAGGACCGTCTGCGCGACGGAATTGAGCCTGTCGCCCGCGTAGGACGCGGCGCACATCACGTTGTTCTCCTCCAGGTCGTTTATGCCGTTCGCGTAGAAGGGCGTCACCACGTCCCATTGCGGGGTGTAGAGCGTGAAATCCTGGGTGTAGGATTTGCCACTGTTTATGTGTGGGAGCGCGACCGCAGGGGTGCTTGTGCGCATCGTCTCGTAGGCCTTCCTCCAGCCGGGCACGGAATAGACGTCCCAGACAGGCCCCTGGTAGAACGGGTCGGTGCCGCAGTTCCTGCCCGCGAAGCAGTTCCCGTCGCCCAGGTAGCTGTAGGCTATCCTGTCGCAGCAGTGGCCCCCGTCGCCCAGCCACGGCGCGCCGCGCCCGTTGAACTTGTTGCACTTGTACATCAGGGAGAGGACGACGTTGTCACAGCCCTCCGGGTTCCTGCACTGGACGGTGCAGGACGCGGTGAGCTCGCGTATCTCGGGGACGTCCACGGCGCCGCCGGAGTCCGTGTAGGTGGCTATCTGCCCCGCCGATTTCGGGGTTTTGTACGCCACCGTGAATCCCGCCATCACCAGGTACCCGCCGGAGCTCTCGGACGCGCAGCTGGGGCTCACCGTCGAGAGGCTCTTGAGGAAGTTGAGGAAGCAGTATGTCGGTGCCATCCTGGCCTCGACGTTGTCGAAGCTCCCCATGAGCGAGGAGATGTTCCCGGTCTTCCCGTCCGCGCCCGGCGTCCAGAGGCCCGGATGGTACGCGTTGGGGTTGGCGGCGCATGCCTCCTCCGCATCCAGGCTCTTCACGCAGGCCTTGAGGCACCTGCACTTGTTCTGCGGGTCCTTTATCGCCTCCTTGGAGCAGAAGGATTCCCAGTGGAGGTTGTTCACCTTTATCGCGGCCGCGAGGTCTTCGGGGAGGCTCGCCGCGAGGCCGAGGCTGTCGACCCACCCCTTGCACGAGCCGACGAGATAGTCCTTCCTCATTTCCAGGAACACGCTGCCCGGGGCCTTGAGGTTCGGGACGACCTTGTAGATCACGCCCGATGCGATGAGCCAGACTATGGCGAGGACGACGATTATCCCGACGACGAGGGCAATGACTGGCTCAAAGCCGCGCCTTCTCCTCCCCGGCCGCGCCCCCGTCGTTTCCATCCTTCTTACGCAGTTCCTCCCCCTTCTTGCCGCATCACAAAGGCCCGTCCGTGCAGCCCGAGTTCACGGTCCGCTCGTCCAGGCATTGTATGAAATCCTTGTCCCCTTCCCCTCCGGGATGCTCCTGGGCGCAGGCGTCGTAGACGTTGATGAAGCCGCCGCAACTGTCGTAGCACGCCTTCCAGAGGTTCCACTGGTTGGGGTGTGTGTCGTAGGGCTTGACCGCGGCGTCCGGCTGCGGGTTGAAGTTGACCCCCTTGCTCTTGAAATCGCGGGCTGTCGACTCGAAATGCCCCCTGCAACAGGCGAACCTGTTGCCGTAGGCGCCCGCGGCGCCGGGGATGGATGCGGGATTGGGCGGGTCGCCCAGGATGAAGCCGGGGTCCCGCTGCTGGCTCTCGCTGGCCCTCTGCCATTCCTTGCATGCCTGCCCGAATGCCCCCTTGTTCCCGGAGAAGAAGCTCTGGCCTATCCCTATTAGGGTGCCCTGCTTCTCGTTGACGAAGGTGCCGCCCTTGAGGAGGATCATGGTTATGATGAGCGCTATTATTATCGCTACGACGAGCATTATCGCGCTGTTTTCCACGGCTTTCCTTGCCATCTTCCCTCGCTTCCACCCCCTTTCCTATTAATATACCTATTCTCCGGTTTTTCTCCCTGCGCTCCGCCTAGCAGCCGGTCGAACTGTTCTCCAGGCAGTTTATGAAATCCCTGTCCCCTTCCCCGCCCTGGAAGGTCTGCGCGCACAGGTCGTAGACGTCCGAGAAGCCCAGGCACGCCGAATAGCACATGCTCCAGAGGTTCCATTCGTCGACATACTTTGCGTAGGGCTCGATCGTCAGGTCGGGCTGCGGGCTGAACGCGCCCTGCTTGGATCTGAAATATTTGGCGGCCTCCTCGAACCTCCCCCTGCAGCAGCTGAACTTGTTCCCGTACGCGCCCGCGGCCCCCGGGATGGATGCGGGGTTGGGCGCCGCGCCCAGGATGAAGCCCGGGTCCCTCTGCTGGCCCTCGCTTGCACCCTTCCATTCCCTACAGGCCTGCCCGAAGGCGCCCTTGTTCCTGGAGAGGATGTTCTGCCCGATGCCCGTGATCGTCCCCTGCCCCTGGCTCACGAAGGATCCGCCCTTGAGGAGTATTAGGGCCACCGCGAGCCCGACTATTATCGCTACGACGAGCATGATTGTGCTGCTCTCCGCAGCCTTCCTTTGCGCCATTTCCTTTTCCCTTTCTCTCCTTTCTTCCTTCCCCGCGCGGGGCCTAGAATTTTATCGTGAACGAGAGGCGGTTCTTCATCTCCTCGAACGCGTGTATTATCTGGTTCCTCGCGAAGACGAATATCAGGACCACTATCGCGGCGATGACTATCATCGCGATGACCCCCATCAGTATGTCCTTGTCCATCTCGGCCCTCCGATGAGAGCCTGCGGCCCGCCCCGCCCCCGTCTTCCCCGTCATGGCGGCGCCTCCCCGAAGCACACCGAGTTGTCCTCGGATACGGATGTGAGGATTGTCGTGTCGTTCGTCTCGTCTTGGCCGTCGATCTTGAGCTTGAAATACGCGAGGCCCCTGTCCGTGCTCCCGAAGTCGAAGTCGAAGTGCGGAACCCGGAAGTCAGGTATCCTCTGCACTATCACGTCGAAGGCGGGCCTGTCCTTGAGCATGAAATAGGTGTTGTAGGGCCAGTCCACGTAGACCTCCATATCGTTGAACTCGAAGCTCACGCCCTGCGCCCGGTCGAGGGTTATCCCCCACAGCGATTTGGGTATGGCGAGGCCGTTTATCTCCTGGTGGCCGTTCTTGCCCTTGGATATGGAGCAGGGGAAGTTCACGACCGCGTCCACAGTCAGGCGGCGCCCCAGCTCCATCTTCTCGTTCCTGCAGTTGCACAGCTCCACCTCCGCCGAGGAGAAGGGGTTGGGCTGCTTCTTGAAGACGGTGTCCGCGACGCCGCGCACGATTATGTTGGTCCTGTTCCCTATGCAGCCGCAGGACGTGATCGAGGACTCCGCCGTCTTCCACTGGTCCTGCAGGTAGGGGAGGACCCACATGAATATGACGAGGATTGCCAGGAGCGCGACTATCAGGAAGACGAGGACCGCCAGGGTGTCCGCCGCGCGCCTAGCGCGCCTCCGGCCCGTCCTTCCCGCCATTCAGGGCCTCACCTCCTCGGCGTAGAAGAGGCAGAAGTCGGGGAGGGAGACCGTGGGGCTCGCGAGGGTCGATGCGACCTGGAGCCGGTATGATGTCCCCCTTGTGAAGTTAGGGCAGCCGCCGCTGCAGACGATGTGCCCGAAAAGCCCCGGCTCCTCGTGGTTGAATGGGCAGGTGCTCCTGTAGTCTATCGTCGCCGCGCCCTCCCATTCGTACCTCTCCGAGCACGTCCCGCCCGCGCCCTGCACCTTGCATCCCCGCGGGACGTCGGAGAAGCACCTTGACATGTTCTGCGCGATCGCGAGGGGCGTGAGCTCGTAGTCGTCGGTGAAGGTCGCGATGTTCGTCCCCCCGCCGATGACGACCTGGGACTGGCCGGTCGAGGCCTGGTGGTAGAAGCAGAGGCTCTGGAGCGCCGCCTCCAGCTCCGGAGCCTCGCGCTTGGGCCCCGCGTAGGTCTGGAGCTGCGGGAGGACGTAGGTGAAGAAGAGGAGGACGATGACGCCGATTAGGAGGAGGGCGCCCAGTATCGCGAAGAGCGTCTCGATTATTGTCTTCCTGTCGCCTTCTGCCATGTTTCCCTTCTTCTCGCCCTTTTCCTTCCCCCGCTACGTGCCGAACAGGTTCCTGAAGAGCGTCCCGCCACGCATCACTATGATCACGAGGATCACGAGGCCTATCAGCGCCAGTATCCAGAACACGACCTGCCCCGGCATCTCCGTCGCCTGACCCTTCCTTCCCGATCCGACATCCGTTTCCATCGCCATTGTTAGCATCATCCTCCCTTGAGCTTGTCTATTATCGGGAGCAGCGCGTCCCTGACGGCCGCCATCTTGTCGGGGTCCGTCCTCCTGGACGCGAAGATCCACAGGATGATGAACGCGAGTATCAGGACGACGACGAAGACGAGCATCTGCCTCGCGCCCTCCTGGGCCCTGCGGCTCATATCAGCCGCCCCCCCGCCGCCTTGCTCCCTATGAGGGCGGGCACCTTCGTGAGGTAGGTGCTGAGGTACCTCAGGGCTATCAGGACGACGAGCATCACGACGAAGGAGAAGATTATCCAGAACGGGACGGAGAGCTCCGCGTCGCCCTTCCTGCGGGCGCCCCCCGCCGCGGCCTTGGCCTTGCGCTTGCCCTTCCCCCCCTTCCCTGCGCCGCCCCACGGCGGGATCCCGAGCGCGAGGCCCGTCATCGGGTTTATCACGAGGTCCCCCGCGTGCTTGATGTCCTGCGGGGCGCGCTTGTTGAGCCAGGCAGTGAGGATGAGGACCACCATGTAGAGGATTCCCAGGATCAGTATGCCCCAGGCTATTTTCATCACCCAGTCGTCCATGAAGCTGCCCTTCCTGCGCCCGATGCACTTCCTCCTGACAAATCTCCTGGTCATGACGCCTTTCTACCCCCACCAGCTGTAGCCTATCTTGTCCAGGAGCGACACGAAGAACGAGCGCGGGAGCTCCGAGAGCCGGGCCGCGTAGTCCTTGAGCCCCGGGAAGATGACGACTATCACTATGATTATTATGATGAAGACGAGGATGACCTCCATCACGAGCTCAAGCAGGTCCTTCTCGCTTGCCATTTCTGTCCTTCCTTCATCCTCCTCGTCCTAGACGGTCTGGCTGACGAGGGACGTCGCCAGGCCCCCGAACACCGTCACTATGAAGAAGACTATCACCGAATAAATAATGATGCCGAGGGCGAGGCTCTGCCCCACGTTCATCTGTATCGCTATTCTGTCGTGCACGCCGTACGCGAGGCCCGCCGTGAAGAACCCGAGGGTCGTGAGGAGGACGAGGGTGTAGTAGCCCACGACCATCTGGAGGTAGGAGCCCTGCATCACGTTCCCGATGTTGAAGAGGGAGGACGAGAACACGGAATAGAGCCCGACGTTCGTGCTGCTGGACATGAGATCGCTCACGTTCCTGCTCATCGCGAGGAGGATGTTTGTCACCATTTGCGTGAGGCCCACGATCACGGCGCTTATCAGCGGGACGAGGACGGCGGACTGGAACTTCATCGCCGTTATGCTGTCCGCGAGGTTGTCGGCTATCTTCTCCTGTACCTTCTGGATGTTCTGCACGTAGCTCGAGATGGAGAGCGTCGTCTGCGCGGCGACGATGGGCCCGCTGTCGGCGGACTCTATTATGACGCCGAGGACGTTCTTCATGAGGCTCGAGGAGAACGTCCTCATCGCGCCGTATTCGGGGTCGAAGATTGCCTTCCTTATCGGCATCCCCATCGTCCTGATGTTGTGAACGGTCCTCGTGAAGAACTCGGCGCTGTGCGTGCCCTTCATCCCGCGCGCCGCGATCTCGAAGGCCTCCTCGAGGGGCTTGCCCTGCTCCAGGATGTTCCCGAGCTGGAAGAGGCTCGCCGCGAACTCGCGCTCTATCTCCTGGATTCTGTCGCGCGCCTTGAGCTTCTGGACGTTGTTCGCGTAGAGGTAGATGCCGCAGGAGATACCCACGGCCGCTATCAAGGGGATCGTGTTGAGGGCGTTGTAGCCCATCGGCGCGCCGACCGCCTTGAGGGGGTTGGGGGAGAACACGACGCCGCCCGTGTTTATCGCGACCAATATTGTGATGAACGAGAGGGCGAGGAAGATCCCGAGGCAGACGAGGTTCAGGGGTATGTCGCCCACGCCCTTCACCCTGTAGTGCCCCTCGGCCGGGAGGTCCGGGTCGCCCCTGATGTCGATGTCCGAGAAGGTGGCGGGGCGCCCCGCCAGTATCACGAGGACGATGAGCCCCAGGACTATTGGGAGGAAGAAGTCGTAGACGATCGCCAGCATCGCCGGGAGGGCGCCGGCCTGCTGCATGAAGACGGATGCGAGGGGCGCCATGACGAGGCCGAGGACCGGCAGGAGTATTGCGAGGGCGTTCGTGACGGCGACGGGCAAGCCCAGGCCCCTTGCGAAGTTCTCCATGATGCCCTTTGTGTTGTCTAGGGCCTGGCTCATCGCCTTCTCGAGGACCGCGAGGCGCGACTTGTTCGTGGGCTCGTTCACGGAGTTCGTGACGAGGTAGAGCGCGTCGGAGTAGCCCGGCGCCCACTTCTTCACCCGCGCGCTGTACGCGAACATCGCCTCCTGCATCGAGTTCTTCGTCTTGAGCTCGACGTCCCACATCAGGAACTTGAACTCGCGGCCTATGGGCTCGGGGACGTTCTTGCTCGCGTAGGACACCGCCTTCTCGAGGCTCGGGGAGACACGCAAGGAGATGACGAGGTAGAGGATGGCGAGAGGCGCCTCGCCCACGACCGCCATGCGGTCCATCTTGATTTTGAGGAACGGATAGACGTAGAAGCCGACGAGGACGATGAGCGGGAAGACCACCGCGACGCCCAGGAGTATGGGTGTGTAGGGGAGGGAGGTGAGGACGAAGACGGCCACCATCATCGCGAGGAGGAAACAGTAGAAGGACACCGTGAAGACCTGGCCCGGGCTGCAGACGAGGAGCGCCTCCCGCAGGACGCTCGAGAACTGCTTCCTCAGGAAGGGTAGGGGGATCTCGGCCCACTTGGGCACCGACATGCAGAACTTCTCGTAGAACGAGGCAGGGAGGACCTTCTCCTCGGCGCGGTAGGACTTGTAGAAATGGCTCGTGAAGGGGTCCGACGGCGTGAAAGCGCCGAGGCTTGCACCCCCTCCGGGCCGGGGGGAGTAGTTGGGATACATCTTCCCGGAAGTCTAGCCCCTGGCAGCATATAACGCATTCTATTTCAGGGCCATTTCCGGGAAAGGGGGCCGCGCAGGCGCCCGCCTCCTTCCGTAGGTCATTGACCATCTAATAAAGGTAAAATTAGAAAACGAAGGCACCTGTCAGCTAACCCCGGGCGACGTCGGCGTCCTGAGGATGGAGTTCAAGACCGAGTACGGCGACAAGGTCGGGCACATTTGCGGCTACAAGTAGGAGACAACTGAAGGGAAGCGGGGGCAGGAGCCCCCGCCCCTCATTCTTTTCTCTCCTTCTTTCTTCTCGGGCCCAGTTCAGCTCTCGGCGATGCCCAGCTCCCTGTAGACCTCGCAGTATTCTTGGGCCAGCTCCTTCTCCCAGCCCTTCCTCAGCTTCCTGTCCACCGACAGGCGCTACGCGAGGTCCAGCTCCATCGGCGCGACGTTGATGGGCTTCCCCGTCCCTATCAGGACGCCGCCCCGCTTCTCGCGGTAGACAACTATCGGTAGGATCGGCATCCCCGCTCCGGCGACGACGACGACGACGAAGAAGAAGAAGAAGAAGAACCCGCCCGTTGTGTGCAGGCGCGACTCCTCCGACTAGAGCAGGATCTCCTTCCTCTTGATCTCCTCCTGCGGATAGGCGAGGAAGCTCTCCCCGTCCCGCATCCTCTCGATCGCCGGGCTGATGAGCAGCCTGCGGTTCTTCTCCTCCTTCTCTTGCGAGCCGCCCGGATCCTTCGCCCTGTAGGCGGGAAGAAGGTCGAACATTGAGCTCAATGGCACCATCCCGAGAAGGAAGAGGAGCTCGTACGCTATCTTCCCAGGGTCCTTGGCGAAATAGTCCATGTGCCCTAGGTAGTGGCCCACCCGCCCGGCGATCAAGGGCTTCCCGCGAGGGCCGCCCGCCCCTCGATGAAATGCGCGGAATAGACCGCCGGCTCCATTTCCCAGACCTTCCATGGGGGCTTGTGCGGGACGACGAGGCCGGAATAGGCGGGCGGGATCTCCCCGAGGTGCGCGCTCCCGATGAGCGGGCTTCCCGCGCGAACGACCCCCTTCACTAGCCGCAGGTATGCGTTCTCTGCCACCCGCGCATCCCGCGCCGGCCGGCGAAATATCCGAGGTTGATTGCGGTTAAACCGGTACGTTGCTCCTCCTCGGCCCTCAGACGCGTCCGGCCTTGGTCTGCCCTCCGCCGAGGACGGTCTAACTGCGGTCCCGGTCCTCTCGCCGGCCGGTTCAAAAATTCAAACCCGGCCCGCCTTTATTTGCTCCTTCACCCAGGCGTCCCACTTCTGGTAGATGTACTCGGAGACGAGGGTCCCCTGTTGCCTCTTCACCTGCTCACCGAAGAGGTGGGCGGCATCGTTCGATGCGATCACGAAAGGGGCTTCGATGATGTTGGGGTTCCCGGTGGATATCGAATAGTCGACGAGGGCCTTCTTCATCTTCGCCCGCATCGTTATGTTGTCCCACACCGCGTCGAAGTTCCCCACCCATTCCTTCACGCGCGCCGCGATCTTTGAGACTATCTCGCTCTCCCCGTCCGTGAGGATCTGGTTGGGCTTGAGCTCGTCGTCCTTGGCATCGTATTCCATGAGGCTCACGAAGCCCTTCTCCTTCACCGGGTCCTTGTCCCAGTGCTTCCTTATCTCGGAGATGTCGACGACGCGCCTCACCCTGTGCATGCCGTCGGCCGAGCGGATGGGGTTCGCGACGATTATGATGTCGGTGGCTTTGAAGCTTGTCGGCGGGACGCCGAGGTCGTTCACCACGCGGTCGTAGACGCCGTAGGGGGAGTCGCCGTGGATGGTGCCCGCGACGACGTTCGCGAGGGCCCCGACGCGCATCGCCTCATAGAGTGCGAGGGCCTCCTTGCTCCTCACTTCGCCGATTATGAGGCAGGAGTCGCCGAGGCGCAGGCTCGTCCTGATGCCATCCGCGGCCGAGAGCTCGTTACCAACCTGCACTATCGCGCTCTGCACCTTGAGGCTCTGGATGTTGTAGTGCATCTCCGCGAAGCTCATTGTGGGGAGTTCGAGCGTGTCCTCGACCGTGATTATCCTGTTCGTCCTCATTATCTCGCACATCATCGCGGCGAGGAGGGACGTCTTCCCCGAGCCCCTCGTGCCCGCGATCAGGATCGTGCGCCCGCCGTCGACGAGGAAGCTGATGAGCCCGGCGGCGAGGGGCGTGAGCGCGCGGTTCTTGATGAAGAGCGGGAGGGTCCAAGGCCGCTCCCTGTGGCGGCGCAGCGAGAACGCGAGGCCGTAGGGCGAAAGGGTCGGGGCGACGGCGGCGACACGCGCCCTCGCGCCGGGTATCTCGATGGAGGTGTCCAGGACGGGGTTGCTGGTGTCGAGCGGGCGGCCGGAGAAGAGGCGCAGGCGCGCGGCCCAGGATGCCACCTCGTCCTGCGTCGGGATGACGTTCGTCTGGCAGTCCTCGAAATCGGCGTGGACGAGCTGGATGGGCGATGCCGACGTCGGGGCGTTTATCGCGATGTCCTGGACCTTCTCGTCGGCGAGGATGAGCTCGATTATCCCGAAGCCCGCCGTCTCGCGCGTCATTATCTCGGCGAGCCTCTCGTTGTCGGCGGGGCGCATCTGGAAGCCACCCTTCTCGGAATACTCGCGTATCAGGTCGAATGCGACGTCGTGCAGGGACAGGCGCACGCGCCCCGGGTCGATGAGCTCGGAGGTCGTTGGCTTGTGCTGCGCCATTATCTCGCGGGCGTAGTCCAGCACCTGGAACTCCTCGTCCGTCAGGCGGAACTCAGGGGGCATGAGGTGGTAGATGGGCTTCACCTCCCCCGGCATCCTGAAGATCGTGACCGTCGCGTCGCGCACGGAATAGGAGTCGAGCTGCTGGGCGCCCACGGGAATCTCGGCCATCAGGCGCGTGAACATGAAGTTGGGGCGGTACGTCGGGCGGAAGATGAGGCGGTAGACCTTCCGGTCGCCCGTCTGGTAGCCCTCCAGGTACTGCGCGGCCGCGCGTATCAGGCCGGTCTTGTCGAGGATCGCCTTGATGACGTAGAGGACGTTCTTGATGAAATGCTCGCGGCCGGCCTTGTAGGCGGGCCAGCCCTCCTTGCCCGCTTCTATCTCCTCCCTCCTCGCGCGGCGGATCAGCTCAACGTACGCGCCGATGGGATCGCGGGGGAGGAGGTCCATCACTATTGACTGCAGGAAGCTGAACCGCTCCCCTATGTGGACGTCCTGCGGGAAGTTGCTCATCGCGTAGGGGTTGTAGAGCGTGTTGTTGGTGCGAACGAACCTCAGGACCTCGGCTATCTCCTTGAGCATCTGCGTCTGGGCCCGGTCGTACTCGTAGATGCGCCGCTCGGCGAGGCGTATCTGGGTGACCTCGCGGTACTGCATCAGCTTGAAGATCACCTTCGCCATCCAGGTGTCGCTGTCCTCCAGCGGGGCGAAGAAGGACACGTTGAAGCAGTTGACCTCGAGGATGCTCTCGTTGTCCTCTTGTATCACTCGGGCGTCCAGCCCCCCGAAGGGCTGCTGCAGTTCAGTCGGTTCCCCGGCCATTATCGTCGATGCTAGGGAGCCCAGCTGCTAAATAACCTTTTGTTTTGGCCCCTCGGCGGGAATAAGCTTAAAAGTGTCACCGGGGGACGTGAAACGAGAGAATGTTTGACCCAAACGCGCCCCTGCAGTTTGACTCCTCCTCCCACTACAGGGGGGACATCGGGCGGAAGATACGCGCCATCGAGGACCAGCTCAACGCCATCTCGGAACGCTCGGTCTTCACCTCTGACAGCCTCACGAAAAAGTCGAAGGAGATAGAGGAGATAGTCGGGTCCCTTGCAAGGACCGTCACGGCCCTCCAGAGGGACATCACAGTCCTCAAGACGGAGCTCGCCCAGATGAGGAAGGAGATAAGCAAGGCTGCGACGATGGCCAAAGTCGGGGAACTGGAAGGCTATATTAACATGATCGACCCGATGAAGTTCGTCACGAAGGACGAAGTAAGGAAAATGATACGTGAGGAAGGCTCTAGGACGGGGCGCGAAGTGTAACATGGGATTGCTAGACAATGTTTTCGGAGGCAAGAAGGGCGGCAAGGGCAACCTTGTCGATGCGGTCATGGGGATGCGCCAGCAGGGCATACCCGACGCGGTGATCGCCCAGCAGATGCAGGCGGGGGGCGTCCCCCTGCCGCAGATCCAGGACGCGATGACACAGGCCGACATCAAGATGCGCGTCTCCGGCGGAGGCGGCCCGCCCCAGCAGCAGATGGGCCCGCCCGGGGGACCGGACATGGGCCAGATGCAGCAGCAAATGGGCCCTCCGATGGGTCAGGACATGGGCCAGATGCAGCAACAGCAGCAGCAGATGGGTATTTCCCCGATGGGCATGCCGCCACTGCCCGAGCAGCAGCAGGGGCCCTCGCCCGAGGAGATAATCGAGCGCATCGTGGAGGAGAAATGGCACGCGATGCAGGACAAGTTCGACAAGTTTGAGGAATCCAAGAGCGAGCTCCTCAGGCAGATGCAGGACCTGCGGGACAACCTCAACGACCTGCGGGTCAAGTACGCGCAGCTACAGGAGGATTCCATCGTCAAAATCGAGGAGTACAACAAGGAGCTTGAGGGCGTCGGGAGCCAGATCAAGGCGATGCAGCGCGTGATGCAGAACATGATCCCGGTCTTCGCCGAGAACGTGAGGCAGCTCAACGACATCGTCGCGGACATGAAGGGCGGGAACGCGCCCGAGCAGCCGAGGCCCCCCGCGCCGCCCCAGCAGCAACAACAACAACAGCAGGCTCAGATGAGGGCGGCCATGCCTTCGGGCGGCGATTTCCGCCCCCAGATGACGACGATGGCGCCCTCACCCTACGCGATGCCCAGGCAGGCGCCCAGGCAGCCTGCGCCCCAGCGGCAACAGCAGCCCCAGGCGCCCGAAGAGGACGAGCCGGAAGGCGAGCCCCTCTTCAGGTAGAAGGCCATCCCAGATCCGGCCGGGAGGGAACGGGCCAGCCGTTCACAAGGCCTGTCCGCGCCCCGGACTTCTCGGGCGCGGCACGAGGCGCCGCTTCTTTGTCTTACTTTAGCTCCTCAACCTTCTTCGCGAACTCTGAGAACTTGGCCGCGACCCGCTCGGTGGCCTTCTCAACGAGCTGTCCCACAGGCATCTGCCCGAAGCTTTCCACGTAGAATATGTACTTGTCCTGCTCGTCCTCTATGCGCGCGCCCGAGACCACCTGGCTCCTCGCGACGCCCAAACTCCAGTTCCCGACGTCCTTTATCTTCCCGTCCTTGGTGATGAGGAGGTCCTTAGCAGGGAACCTCTCCGAGAACTCTATCTGGTCGGCCCCCTTGTCCATGATGACCTTGGGGTAGTTCCGGAAGAACGCGAAGCCCGCCTGCCACTTGACGTGCTCCTTGCCAATGCCCGTCACCGCGACGGCGTCAAGGTCTATCTCCTGCCCCGCCTCCAGGTACGTTATCGGTATGTCCTGGAAGACGACGGAGGCCTTCCTGTCGCTAGCCTGGATGTCGCCCGAATACACCCACCTGGGTCCCTTGGCTTTGAGGGAGAACGAGACGGAGAACTGCGCCTCGCCGGAGGAATCGGCCTTGAGGAGGAAGCTGTCATCCGTCTTGATCGGGATGAGGCCGAGGCGCAGGGCGAGCATCTCGTCGTAGAGGGTGGATGAGTTCTGCCTTATCGTGACGTCCTCGATCGCGAGGATCGGGACCTCCATTATCATCGCCTGCCTCATGGCGTTCGCGACCGATATCTCGGCGCCCTCGAGGACGAACTTCACCCATTCCGTCGGCTTCTTCCCCGAATCCAAGATCTCCACTTTCATTGCCATTGCACGCCGGGCCCTCCGCGGAGGGTTTAAAACTGCCGCGGAAAACGGTAAAGTTGGGCGACGGTTTAAAACATTTATATACCGGGCGCCCCCAGTGGGCGCCATGGCATCCTTCCAGATTGAGTTCGTCGGATGGTTCGGCGCGGCGCTGATAATACTTGCGTACTTCTTCCTGACGACGCGGCGGGTCACGTTCGACTCCAAGGCCTACCACGTGATGAACCTCCTCGGCTCTGCCTTCCTCGCCCTGAACGCGTTCGCCAACCGCGCGTTCCCGTCCCTGGTGATAAACGCGTTCATGATATTGATAGCCGCCTACGGCCTGGCGAT
>DYHY01000002.1:25370-28840 GCA_020723935.1 Candidatus Micrarchaeum sp. | reverse complement strand
TCCAAGCCCGTCCTGCACGAGGAGGCGAAGGAAGCGCAGTGAGGCTCACATCCGCCCCCCGGTGCGCCCGCCCGCGCTGCTCGTCGGGGGACACAATAGGGAACGGGGCGAGGCGGTTCCTCTGCAGGGGATGCGGGAGGAGTTTTTCCAGGCGCACACCCTTTCCCCGGAGCCGCTTCCCCGCCGCCGTGATCTTCGAGGCCGTCGCGCTTTCCGGGGCGGGCTTCCGCCCGTCGGTCGTGGTCGCGCACATGAAAAGGGCGCACCGCGTGTCGGTCAGCCACCAGACGGTGTTCTCCTGGCGCGCCAAATTCGGCGAGGCCATGCGCGACTATTCGTCGGGCTTCTCGCGCACGGACCTCTCGCTTTCCGGCACCTGCTCGCAGATATCACGCGATTCCTCGGGCCTGTTCCCCGCAGAAGACTAGCCTAGACTCCCTTGGAGGCTGCCCACCTGGCGAGGCTCGTTTCCTTGGTGTCGCCGAAAGTCGACGCCCCCTCGTACGAGCGGATCTTCCCCGTGTCCAGCGGAGCGTACGTGGAGATCGCGCCCCAGACAGCCCTTGAGAATCCGAGCAGGCGCCCCATCGCGGCGTCCACATCTTCCGGATGGTCCGGGTTGTACTGCACCGCGAGCCCGAGCAGGTAGTTGCCGCCGGCTGCGGTCTCCTTGACGCGCACGTCGGAATATCCGCCGTCCCCCAGGAGCGCCCTCGCGGCGCCGATCGCTGCCTCTCCGCTAGGGGCCTTGAAGAGAATCGCCGAGCCGAAATTCCCCCGCCTGCTGCCGTCCGGATGGAGGAGCGGCTCTCGCACCTTGAGCGCCCTGCCCCGCTCGTCAGTCTCCCTCATGTACGGGTGCTCCCACGATTGGAGCGTCGGCGACGGAAATTCGTTCATCCCTTCCGCCAGGTCCGGCTGCACATCCTCTTTCATGCCTCCCGCGGTCTGCGCTAGGTATTGCGCTATCTCCGGCTCCAGGTTCGCCTTCAGGTAATCCTCGAAGTCCTTCAGTTTCATCGCTGTCGCATCTCTCCCCTTCCCGGAAAGGCTCGCCCGCGCGAGAGGGGTATGGCCGGCTTCTCGCGGAGCCCGGACGGAGCTAGCGCTGTTCCAAGCAAAACAACAGAAAGGGATTTCTTTCCGTTAGACCCTTCCTCCTCTCCTGCCTTCCGCCGGAGAGCTGCCGCTCCCGTGCTCCAGACTGCGCGCGCCGAACTGTTTCCTAGACGCGCCTTCCCTTCGGCTTGCGCCTCCCTCAGGACTGAGCTGTCGCTCGGCCGCCAGTTACCGAGATGCCGTCGCGCAGACCTTCGGATTTAGACGCGGCGTCCTCTCTTGCCGCCGGGCTTCCTCGTCCCGTCGTGCGGGATGGGTGTGGCGTCGTCAATGCGCCCGATCTTCAAACCGGCCCGGGCCAGAGCACGGATTGCCGGCTGCGCGCCGGGTCCCGGGTTCTTGGCAAGAATGCCGCCGGGCGCCCTGACGCGGATGTGGATCGCCGTTATCCCCTTCTCCATCGCCTCCGCCGCGGCCTTCTCGGCCGCCTGCATCGAGGCGTTGGGGGATGGCTTGAGCCTGTCTGCCTTCACCATCATCCCGCCGGTCACGCGCGAGATCGTCTCGGAGCCCGTGAGGTCGGTTATGTGTATTATCGTGTTGTTCTTGGAGGCGAAGATGTTTGCGATCGCCCACATTTCCTTGGATGTCTCGTCTGCCATTTCTGTCTAGGCCTCCTCGTCGTCCTTGGCCGCGATCACCGGGTCCGGCGCCTCGGCTTCCCCGGGAACTTCCGGAGCCTTCGCTTCCGCCGGGACCACTATCGCCTTCGCCGTCGCCGCGGCTTCCGCGGCCTTCTTCTTCCTGATCTCCTCAAGCAGGCGGGCGTCCTCCTTCTTCTGGGGCGTCATCCTCGCCGGGTGGCTCGGGTTCGAGAGCGCGCTCTTGGGCCGCAGGTCAACGGACGCTTCCTCGGACTTCGCGACCATGTAGCTGGGGACCGTGACGACCCTGCCGCCGACGAGCACGTGGCCGTGGACTATGAACTGGCGCGCCTGCCTCGACGTGTTCGCGAGGCCCTTCTTCACAACTATCGTCTGGAGCCGCCTGCCGAGGATGTCCTTGGCGGTTATCCCCAGGAGGTCGTCTAGGGTCGCGCTCTCGACGGTGAGGAGGCCGAGCTTGTGCGCCTTGTCGGTGAGGTCCTTCTTCATCCTCTCCGCGACCGCGCCTGACTTGGTGAAGAGAGTCCTTGCGCTCGTCCTGAAGCGCGAGACCGACATGTTGGCCTTCCAGACCTCCTTCTTGTTCGCGAGGCCGAACTCGGACACGAGGCCGTCCTCGGCGTCCGCGCGGGTCTTGTCCCACTTCTTGAAAGGCAGGTTGTATTTCTTGCGCTGTTTCTTTATGTTTCCCAAGTCGTATGATCCCTGTCCGTAATTCCTATTTCTTCGCCTTCTTGTCCCCGCCCGCCGGCGCCGCTCCCTTGGCGCCCTCGGTCGCAGCCGCGGCCTGTCTTGCCGCCGCTATCTTGTCCCTGATGACACCAACCGTCTTCCCGCTCCTGCCCCTCTGGCCGGCGCCGCGGCTCCCGGTCCTCTGGCCGCGGAGCTTCAGGCCGTAGAAGTGGCGGATCCCGACGTAGCTCTTGAGCTTCTTCGCGTTGTCGATGTCCTGCTTCACCCGGAAATCCCAGTCAGCCCCGACGAGATGGATGTCGGCACCGGTCTCCGGGTCCTTCCTCCTGTCGAAGACGAACGTCGGGACGCCGTACTTTGCCGGGTTCTTGACGAAATCCTCGACATTCACGACCTCCTCGTCGGAGAGCGAGCCTATCTTCCTGTTGGGCTCGAGGTTGAGGCAGGTCATGCAAATAGTCGCGAAATTGAACGAAACGCCCCTGATCTTGTTGAGCGCCGAGCGGACGCTCTTGGTGCCCATCAGGTCGGTCCCTGCGATGCGCACGATGTACTTGAGGTTCTCCTCGCCGGGCTTGATCGCGACCTGCTTGTGCTGCTGCTGACTTTCGGCCTCCTTCTTCTGGGCCTCCTTCTCCTTGCTCTTAGGATGGGGCTTCTTGAGTTCCTCGGCCGAGACGAGCGGCTTCGTCTTGTCCTTGATGTTCTTGGCTTTTCCGCTTCCCATTATGACGCAAAAGCGCCGTTTGGGGCCGTTTTAAAGCTTTTCCTAGGCATCCGGGGCGGCCGGCGGGCGCCGGATCCGTGCCGCGGCACGGAAGAAACCCCGCCTCCACGGGAGCGCGCGCACGCCCTGCGCGCAGAGAGAGAGAACGCCGGTTCCCGCCTCACTGCCCGCCGCAACAAGCATTAATAACGGGCTTTTGCGCGGTCCGGCAGCAGCGTGGAGAAAACGACGCCCGAACGCGCCCAGAAGAGCGGGCCGCAAGGCAAGCCCGAAGGCAAGCCCGAAGGCAAGCCCGAAGGCAAGCCCGAAGGCAAGCCCGAAGGCAA
>DYHY01000002.1:18475-25270 GCA_020723935.1 Candidatus Micrarchaeum sp. | reverse complement strand
GCCGCACGGCAAATACCTGCGCTTCTCCGAAAGCCTCCTGGAGCTCATACTTTCGGGAAGAAAGACGGCGACCTTGCGCCTGAACGACGAGAAGGATCTTCGCGCGGGCGACGTCGTCCCGCTCCTCAGGAAGGACGGGAGCGAGTTCGCAAGGGTGGAGATAACCTGCGCGCGGGAGGTGGAGTTCGCCAAGCTTTCCGAGGCGGACTGGGAGGGCCACGAGCTTTCCGGCTCGCGCGAGCTCATCGCCGAAGAGTTCAGGAGATTCTACGGCTCCGCCCCCTCGCCGACGACGCTAGTCAAGGCCGTACGCTTCCGGATCCTTCCCCGCGGCGTGATAGCGCGGGGGGCGGAAGCGGTCATCGAGCGCGAGGGGGAGAAGACGCTCATCAAGACCCGCGTGGCCAAGGGATACCGGCACGCTGCGATCGATTCGAAGCTGCGCCTCCAGAGGACGCGCCTCGAAGCCCGCGTGCTCAAGCGGGCGAAGGCCGCGGGAGTCAACGTCCCCCGCATCCACTCCTCCGACGAGAGGGGCGCGGTCGTCAGGATGGAGTTCCTCGACGGGCCGACGCTAAAGGCCGCCTTCGACGTCGGGCTTTCCGAGCGGATCGCCGACCAAGTGATCCGCCTGCACTCGGCCGGGATAATCCACGGGGACCTTACGACGTCGAACATGGTCCTTTCGGGCGGGAAGGTCCATCTCATAGACTTCGGCCTCGCGAGGTTCTCGGCTTCGGCGGAGGACCGGGCGGTGGACCTCCACGTCCTCGAGGAGGCGCTCGCCAGCACGCACACCGGGGAGGCCGCCGAGGCTTTCGCAAGGATCCTTTCCGCGTACGAGACGAAGTTCCCCGAGGTAGCGGCCCGGCTCAAGAAAGTGGAGAGCCGCGGTAGGTATGTCAGGAGGAAAGAGGACTGAGTGGCCGCGCGCCCTGCGTTCAGCTTTTGGTCGGGTCCCCGTATTCCGACTTTTCCGCCACGACCCTCTCGGCGCTCGTGACCTTCTCCTTGACGTACTTCGAAAGGGCGGCCTTCACGCCCTGCCCGACCGCCCGCAGGCCCGTGACCCCCGCGCTTTCCGCGTAGGGCGCGGCCCGCGATGCTGTGGCGAGGATCCTGTAGCAGGCGTCCGTAGTAAGCAGGACCGCGCCCATTTGCCAGACAAAGCCGTCCCCGTTCTCGTGCATGAGATATGCTCCACCTAGCTCCCCCAAGCCCGCCATCCCGCTCGCGAAGCCCGCGTACCTTTCCGGATGGTCCTTGAAGATGCGCTGCGAGGACGCCATTGCGACGCTTTCTGGCACTACCGGAATCAAGCAGCTAGCCAGGTACCCCCAGACGGCCAGCCCGTCCAGAAGTATCTCCTTGCCCGCTTCCACTCCGACCTGTGCGTTCTTCTTCGCGTTCTTCATCTTACGAATCGTTCCCCTTTTTGTCGCTTCCGCCGGGGAATCGCGGCCGGGTTTTAAATATTTCGGTGGATTCGGAATTTTGTTTCGGACCGAGGGGCCCTTTCTAGCCGATTCCCGCGCCGCCGACGATCCCTAGGACCGAGCGCTCCATCACTATCCCGTTGTCCTCCTTTGCGACCGCGACGGCGAAGTCCAGCTTTTCCTTCTGCTCGGAGTATATCTCGTAGAAGGGCTCGCCCTTCTTCACCTTGGTGCCGCGCTTCACGAAGAGGTAGATCCCAGCGCCCTTGTTCTTCGGGGCCCCCGCCGAGCGCGCGATCTTCGTTATCTGGTTGTTGTTGAACCCGAAGACGGTGCAGTCGGCGTCGGCGAGGATCCTCTGCTTGTGCTTCCCGAACGAGACGTCCGCGCTCGCGACGCTCGCCTTGCCGCCCTGTGCGTGGACTATTTCCTGGAACTTGGAAAGGGCCCTGCCCGAGAAGAGTATCTCCTCGGCCATTATCTCGCCCTCGCCCCGGGGGGCCTTGCCCGCCATCTCGAGGATGAGGCCCGCGAGGTTTATTGCCTTCTGGCGCAGGTCCAGGGGCGCTTCCTGCTTGCCCTCCAGGACCATCAAGACGTCCGCGGCTTCCAGGGCCGGGCCTATCCCGTTGCCGATGGGATGGTCCCCGGCGGTCAGAACGACCTCCACTTCCAAGCCCAGCTTCACTCCCAGGGATATGAACTGGCTCGCAAGCGTCCTCCCCTCCTCCTCGTTGTCGACCTTCCCGCCGCGCGCGACGGGTATGTCTATCAGGACCTTCTTTGCCCCCTCCGCCTTCTTCTTCGAGAGGATGCTCGCGAGGAGGAAGGGCCGCGGGTCCAGGCGCAGCGGGTACCTGAGCTGGTTGAGCTTGTCGTCGGCGGGCGAGAGGCTCACCGCCCCGTTCCAGACAATGCAGCCGCCGACCTTGTTCACGATGAAGCTTACCTTGTCTATCGTGTGCTCGACGCTGCAGAGGACCTCCATCACGTCCGCGGTCCCAGCTGGCGAGGATATTGCGCGGGCTGAAGTCTTTGGCACCGTGAGCCCCGCCGCGACGAGTATCGGGACGACGATCATCGTTGTCCTGTTCCCCGGAACGCCGCCTATGCAGTGCTTGCTCACGACGTCCTTCCCTGGGAACGAGAGTGTCCTGCCCGCCGAGACCATCGCCCCCGCGAGGGCCGTGAGCTCCTCCTCCGAGAACTCGTTGTTGTAGCAGGAGGCCATGAAGAACACGGCCTCGATGTCCGAGAGCCTGCTGTACACAACATCGTTTATTATCTCGGTTATCTCCTCGCTGGACAGCTTCGTCCCGAGGAGCCTCTTCTTGATGTAACCGGAGGAGCTCGGGGTCTTGGCCGACTCCACGGTCACGATCTTCCCGTCGAGCGCCTCCTCGTTGTCGAACGGGTTGTCGAGGAGCCCGAGTTCGCCCGGGCGCATCATGTTCTTCGTGACCTCGACCATGAATGTCTGCTTCTTTGCGTCCCGCTCGATGTTCACGCGGTCGGTCGTGTGCACTCCTAGCTCAGCGGCGTCGTCCTTGTTGACAAGCGCGACGCTCTTCCCCCCGCTTTCGATGTCCACGAGCCTCACTTTCAGCTTGAGCATGCCAGGGGCTAGCCGGGCCATCTATTTATCCATTGCCGCGGCCCGGAACGCGCCATTGCGCCAACGGGCGGCCCGCCCGCAGGCGGGCCCGTCCCTCGTTCAGGACCGGGAAAAAGCGTACCTGAGGACCGCCGCGATCCCCCCGAGGCCCGATAGCTTCCCGCCCGCCTCGTGCTTCTCCGAGATTATGCTCACCCTTCCGCCGCCGGCCTCGACCGCCTTGATCGCCGACTCCAGCTGCGGATAGTTTCCCTCAAGGCGCGCCTTCTTGATGAGGCCGTCCGTGACCATAATCCTCTCCACCGCCCCCGCCTCGGCCGCGGCCCCCACCGCCGACATGCCGTAGGCGACCTTGTCGGGGCCCGTCCCGAGCCTGGCGAAGAGCTCCTCGACGATCTCGCTCTCCTTGGCGACGTTAGTCTCCTCCAGGATCTTGGACACGCCGCTAGCGAGGACCTCCTTCAAAGCGGCCCTCGTCGCGGACGACGCGTTCTGCACCGAGAACTCGATCTTGCCCTCACAGAACTCCTCGAAATTCTCCTTCGCGTTCCCGGGCCCGGCGACAATTATCGCCTCCGCCTTGCCGGAGAGCGATCGCATCGCCGAGAGGACGTTCCCGAAATACTCCTTCATCGCGCTCTCGTAGCCCTTCTCGGCCTTCGGCGGGAGGCTTGATCTCACCTGCGCGCCCCAGTTGACGCCCTCGGCCGTGACGGTGGCGAACTCCGCCTCGTCCCTGTCGATGAGGAGGACGAGGACCTTGGGCTGGTTCCTCCTGGAAGCCTTGATCCTCTCCCAGTCCAGCTGCCCGAAGCCGCCCTCCTTCTCCACCGTTACGACGGCGCCCGGCTCCAGGGAGAAGGTGTGGTAGCTCCCTAGGGGCGCTACCTCGTTCTCGCCGCACACCTTCCCGGTCACCCTGAGCGCTCCGGAGAACGGATGGTATTCGACGCGCTCGACCCTGATCGACAGAGTGACGGAGACCTTCTCCGCCTCGACCCTGTCACCCGAAAGCTGCTTCTTCACCTTGCGCACGGTGTGCATCTTGGCGACGGTCTTCCCGTCCTCGGTGATGATGTTCGAGGCATGCCAGAGGTCGTCCTCGGTCTCCATGGCAAGCTTGAGGATGCCCTTGCGCTCGTCGTAGAAGACGACCTTCATTTACCTTGCATCTCCGCACGGGCGCCCCGCGGCGCCTTTGGGCCTCATTCCCGGCAACCTTTATATAAAATGCCGGCAGCATCTCCCCTTGCAAATGGCGGCAGAGACGGGCAGGCTACCCGAACGGGGACGCAGGGGCTTCGGCTTCGTCATGGTCCTCCTCCTCGCCTTAGCGGTCCTGCTCCTCGTCGTCCTCGTCGCCTTCAACGCGCCCGACAGGAAGTTCCCGTTCAGCGACATAAGCCTCCCCGCCCTCATCCCCAAGGACGTGCTCCTCCAGGGGGACGTCGGCCTCGTCGGAGGCAACTCCGGGAGCGGCTTCAGGCACGTCTACCTTGGCCGCGTCAAGCTCAATTCCGTGCGCGACGTCGCGCCCCTCGCGGTCGACGCGGGCCCAGACGACATCGCCCGCGGGATACTGACGAGCCAGGAGCGCGAGGTCTCCTTCAACCACGAATCCGACGACGGGCCGGTGACGGTCTATTTCAAGGTTGAGGACACCAACGGCCTGGGCCTCCTCCTGCTGCGCCTCAACGGGGACCTGGTCTGGACGGGGAGCCCGCGGGCCGGGGAGGCGATGCAAGTCTCCCTCGCGAACAAGACGGGCTCCTTCGAGGCGGGCCCCAACGTCCTCCAGTTCTCGTCCACCTCCTCGGGCTGGAAGATCTGGAGCCCGTCCATCTACACCCTCTCCTCGATATCGGTCAGGCCCGACACCCTCAACGCCACCTCCCAGGCGTTCCCCTTCGCCCTCTCGCGCGACGAGGTCTCGGCGTTCGTCCTCGGCCGCGTCGTCTTCACGATAACGCGGGCGAGCCCCGACAGCGCGATACTCGGGATAAGGATAAACAACGCCACCATTTGGAAGGGCTCCCCCGGCGCCGGGACGCTCCCGGTCGTCGTCGACTTCTCCAAGTCCCTTTCCGGCGTCTCGGACGACAACACAATATCGTTCGGCCTGGAGGGCGAGGGCGACGGCTTGATGGAGATATCGTCCTCCGAGGTGATAGTCTTCACTTCCACGAGCGCCAAGGGCACCCCGGCGGTCTCGTTCACGCTTTCCAAGGACGACATTGCCAGGATGCGCGCCGGGAGCTTGAAGGGGGCGCTCGAGTTCGAGATTTCCGAGATATCCTCCCCCGGGCCCCTACAGGTGGCGCTCATAGGCGACCGGGAGAACATACTCTACGAGGCCGACGCCAAGGCGGGGAAGGTGAGGCTCTTCTTCCGGGACGGCCAGGCCGTCTTCGGCCAGAACACGCTCGTCTTCCGCTCGACGGGCTCCGGAGTCTTCCGCGTGGGGGACCTCGCGGTGAGGCTCGAGCGCTAGGGCGGGCCGTGCGGAGGGTTAGAGATAAATGCAAGGAAGCCGGGAAGGGGCCAGAAGAAGCAAAATGGGACACTCCACAAGCAAGCCAGGCCTCCTGACAATCACGATCCTCGTAGCCGCCTCAGTCATCCTCGCCGGATGCGCGACATCCGGGACGGGCGGCTCCACCGGCGGCGGGGGCCAGCAAACTGGGAACACGGAGAACATCCTCCTGATAGCCTCAACCTTCTCCTCGGCCCAGAGCTTCCCGGCCGGGGGCCAGGCGGACCTCGTCGCGGACATATCGAACGCGGGGCCTGTCTCCCTCAGGAACGTGAACGCCGTATTCTACAACTTCGGCCCCAACATCGACGGGTGCCCCGAGGTCTTCGTCGGGGACATAGCCCCCGGCGAGGCGCGCCAGGTGGTCTGCACCGTCACGGCGAAGGACAGGTCCTCTTGGGCCGACTCAACCCAGACTAGCTTCACCCAGGAGGTTTCGGTGAAGGTCCAGTATTCCTTCGACGTCTCCGGCGCCTACGAGTCAATCAAGGTCCTCTCGCCCGACGAGTTCGCGAGGACCTCCCCCGGAGCCAAGGCGGAATCCAAGGACGTCTCCATGGGCCCGGTCAGGCTCCACGTGGAGTTCCAGAACCAGCCCGCCCAGGCGGGGAAGGAGTTCCCGATACTTCTCTCCTTCACCGCGAGGAAGAGCGACACCGAGGGGATAGAATCCCTGCGCGACTTCGAGGTTTCGAGCGCCCAGCTCCAGATACCGGTCGTCTTCGCCGTCGCGAGCAAGGGCGGCTTCTCGACGATCGTCCCCAACTGCGAGTCCGGATACACCTGCCTGCAGGCCTCGGACTGGGACATAAGCGCCAAGAACGGCTCGGTCCTGCGCGCGACCGTCGCGCCGCCGCAGATCTCCGTCCCGCAGGAGACCTATTCAGCTCGCTTCGCGGCCTCCGGCTTCACAGTCTTCAAGATAGCGACGAAGAAGGTCACCGTCTCCGAGAGCCCGGGCGGCTAGAGGAAAGTAGCAAGGGGCCTAGCGGCGGCGAGGTCCGCGGCGACAGCAGGCCCTCGGAAGAATGTTGCCAAAGGCCGACCTGAAGGGAGGTCCGTGGCAACGATAATCCGTCAGAAGAATGTTGCCAAGGGCCGACCTGAAGGGAGGTTCATCGCCACAACCAGTTCCGTCAGAAGAACGTGGCGAGGAGCCGACCTGAAGGGAGGTCCGTGGCAACGATAATCCGTCAGAAGAATGTTGCCAA
>DYHY01000002.1:1611-18375 GCA_020723935.1 Candidatus Micrarchaeum sp. | reverse complement strand
GGGCTTCTGGCTTATCCCGGAGACGCAGTTTATCTCGTCGCTCCTCTCGCGCACGATGCGCTTCATCTCCTCGCCGCTTTCGGGGATTATCAATTGGCCGTACCTCCCTCCCCCGCCCGGGATGAAGACGACGTCGCCGGCGCGGAACTTCTTCAGCGCCTCGGCGACCTGCGGATAGTCCTTCTCTATGATGTCGGGGCTCATGTCCAGGATTATCCTTATCTCGCTCCCGTAGTCGGCGACCATCTTGTCGTACGTGCGCATGGCCTCCTCCTGGGGAGTGTGCAGGGCCTTGGAGATCAGCTCGGCGAGGGGCACGACGTACTGGTAGGGCGGGCGCGCCGGCGGAGAGGACGACGTGGCGCCAGCCGAGATGAGATCTATCCTCTCGCGCACCCCCATCTTTATGGCCCCGCCGCATTTCACGCAGCGGTTCGCAAGCGACCTCGCCTCCTCGGCCGAATACTTCTGGTAGCATTTCGTGCAGGCCGTGCAGTGGTATTTGCCCTCGCGCGGATCGAGGCCCGCGTTGAGCACGATGGCCCGCCCGGCCTCGCCCTTGATCGCGAGCTCTATCTCCGGGAACGAGACGCCCTTCACGGCGAGGCGCACGAACTCGCGCCCCACCCGCAGGGGGCTTGCCGAATGCGCGTCCGAGCCGGTGAGGAAGGGGATTGCGCGCAGCTCCGCCATCTTGTCCGAGAGGTACGTGTCGGCCGACAGGCCTATCTCGAGGAAGCTTATTTTGTCCGTCGCCGACTTGTAGCAGTCCCTGAGGGAATTGTGCTCCTTGTAGACGCTCGTCCACGGGGTGAACGCGTGCGCGGGGCCGAAGAGGCAGCCAGAATCCAGGACCATGTTGGCCAGGGCCTCGCCGTAAAGGCCGATCGCGGGCCGCCCCTCGACCGAGAAGTTGTTGGAGAAGTTCTGGAGCTTGCTCTTGAGCTCCTCGAGGGCGGAGAGGGAGGGGATTATCATCAGGTGGTGGATCGTCTCCTTGTCCTCCACTTCTGCGGTGAGGACGAACTGTACGCCCGTCTCGGCGTGCGTGAAGATCCCTGTCGCGTCGTTGTACTGCATCCTCTTGATCTGCGCGAGCCATTCTGGATGCAGGGCGTCGCCCGTCCCGACGAGGCCCAGACCCTTCTTCTTCGCGACCGCCGCGAGCGCGTCTATCGAGACGTCCTGGGACACGGCTTTCGCGAAGGGGCTGTGGAGGTGGAAATCCGCGTTTATCTCGTTCATTGTCATGTCGTTTTTTCCGGGCTGGGCTACCCAGGGCGCCGAAAATTAACTACTTTTATCGAGTTTGGCCGCCAAAACGGCTCCCTTTTTTCCCTCCGTTCCCGCGGCTGCCCGAAGCGCGATTTTCCGGCGCCCCGCGCCCTCGACCTGCAACCCGTTCAAGCGCGAGGCTTCCCCTTCCCGCGGAGGGCCGGGGAAAACAATGGCATCGTTGTCCGCATCCGAAGCTCTAGACGAAATCTACAGGCGCATCCCCGCGATCCGGACGGGATCTTGAGGGAAGCTGAGGGCTGGAGGATAACCGGAGAGAGCACCGACCCGCGGTCCGCCGGCCAGGCGGGCGAGCTTGCACTCGCGGGCGGCGCCCTCGCCGTGAAGACGGAGCGGCTGAGGACGCGCAAATACCCGCACCTGGATGTAGTCTCCTTCTCCTGTGGCCCAATCGCCGAGCTAGTCCTTCGCACGAACAGGGGCGCGATTACGCGAACCTCGAGCCGTGCGTTCTCACGGTCTCCCTCCCGCCGCAGGCCTTCCGCAAGGCGTCCTTTGACGACGGCCTGGGCGAGTTCGAATACGACGAGCTGCGCCTCGAGGTCGTCGGCGCCCTCGTCTCGGATTTCGACGGCGCATGGACCCACAGGGCCTGCATCGGGCGCGTGACATACGAGACCGAGCAGCCGGAACACCTCGTCTTCGACAAGGGGAGCCCGCGGGTGGACCGCGGCCACTTCCGGCTGAGATCGTCGGAGGGCGCCGCGACGTTCCTCGTCCAGGGCCCGGACAGGGAGGGGGAAAAATCGCGCTGATGGCCGAATCCATCCTGCGCCGCTCCTCCGAGAAGGGCATCGCCGCGCGCGCCAGGGGCGCGTACGAATACCTCGCGCGCTACGCCGGAAGCTTCAAGGGCGCCGAGGAAGACCACTACGTCCCGAAGCTTTTCTGAGGGGCCGGCCGGGTTTCAGCCGATGTAGCGGAACTCGTCTTTTCCGGACGCCTTGTCCATCATCGACTTCTCGATCTCCTTGGCCTTGGCGATCGCGCGGTCCATCTCCACGGAGCGGTCGTCCAGGTCTTTCATGTCGACCTTGAGCTTCAGGAGCTTGGACAGCTCGATGAGGACGGCCTTCGCCGCCTTGGCGTCCGTGAACATGGGCCTCGAGAGGGTCTCGCCCATGAGGCAGAGCCCTTCCATGTCGTCGAGCTTCCCCAGGCCCAGCAGGAGGCCGCTGGCGCCGATGATTATCCCGACGCGCTCGCCGCTCTCGAACTTGACGCCCAGTTTCTCGTACTTGGCGCGCAGCTCCGGAAAGGTGACCGCGCCTATGACCTTCGGATGCTTGGGGAGCGCCGGGACCCCGAAGCCCCCGAGCGTGTAGATCGTCTTCACCCCGAAGTCCTTGGAGAAGTCCAGCATCGCCTTGGCGATCTCGTAGTGGCCGTGCGGCGTCATCGACTGGATGTCGCCCGTGATTATTATGATGTCGCGCTCGCCCTTCCTCTTGGCCTTGTGGTAGTAGAACTCGTTCCTCGGGAGGTCCACGGTGTCGTCCTCGTTCACGAAGACGTGGTAGGGATAGTGGTCGGAGTAGAGCTCGGCGAACTTGACTGCGTGCAGCTTCTCTATGAAATACTCGCTTGCCACCTTCCCGACGTTCCCTATCCCGGGCAGGCCCTCGACGAGTATCGGGCTCTTGAGCCTAGGCTTCTCGAAGATCTTCCAGACTATCATTCAATCCCCGCCTCCTTCTTCATCATGCGTCTGTACTTGCCGTAGGGATCCTTGGGCGAGAATTTCGCCGGATGGGGGTTCCCCGCCGGGCCGCCGCAGGCCGGGCAGACCGCCTTTAAAGTGTATCGATGGCAGCTTTCGCAGCGCAGGAGGTCAGCCAGTGCGCACTTCCTCCTCCTTGTTGCCCTCCTTGACAAGGGAGAAGTCGAACCTATCGCACCCCTCCTTTTTGCAGAGGGCGGCGAGGCTGTCAGCGATGTCGCGCAGCTTCTTCTCCGCGCTCTTGTAGTCGGAGGAGACGAGGGCGAGCCTGTACTTGGGCGCGCTGATGTAGCTAACGGTCGCCCCGGCCTTCTCGGCGTACGCGAGGACCTTCTTCACGGCCCCCAGGCCGTCGGGCGAATAGGAGCTGACCGTCACGCTCGCCTTGAGCGCCACTTCCGGAAAGGATATGTTCTCGGCGCCGACCTCCGCTATCGCCCTGGCGAGGCCCGCCTCCAGCCCCTTCTCGGCGAGCGCCTCGGCGCCGCGCCTTGCACCCTCCTCGAACGCGAAATAGGCCTCGGTGAAGTCGCGCTCAAGCGCCTCAATTATCCCCTTGGGGACGAGCGCCTTCTGGGCGACAAGCTCCATGAACCGGGCCGTCTTCCTCGCGCGCTTGACCTGCTCGAACTTCTGGCGCTTGTCCACCTCGCTCACGCGCTTGAGGGAGAGGTTGATGTGCCCGCGGTGGGGATCAACCCTCATCACGAGGCAGACGACCTTCTTGCCCTCCTTCACGACCGAGCGGATGTTCTTGACCCACGATGTGGAGATCTCGGCGATGTGGATCATGCCCTCCAGGCCCTTGTATTCCTCGAGGCGCGCGAACGCGCAGTTGGGGTTGACGGAGTTTATTTCGCAGAGGACGAGGTCCCCCTCCCTCGGGAAGCCCTCCTTCTGGGCTATCGCGGGCGGCTCGTGCTGGCGGCCCTGCGGCTGCTGCCCCTGCTGCCCTTCGGGAGAAGATTCCTCTGGAGGCACAATAGCTAATCAAGCACCTCTATTACCCGGACCTCGGATTCCTTGATCCTTCCGCCGGTCGGCTTGACGAGGACCGCGTCGCAGACGAGGCACTTCACCGTGCTGGCCGGCTTGTTGAAGATTATCTGCTCGTTCTTGCACTTCTCGCACTTGACCTTCATGAACTTGGACGTCGGCTGGGGGATCGCTTCGTTCTTCTTTCTCTTCGCCATTTTTCTTTACGCCTTCTTCACTATCTCGAACTTCTTTGAGCGGAACGTCCTTGTGCGCGGGTGCTGCTTCTTGCAGACAGTGCACTGGAACCTCAGGTCCTTCCTTCTCGCCGCCTTCTCGCCCGCCGGCCTAGGCCTAGGGAAGCCCGTGTACCCGACGGTCTTGCGCCTGTAGCGGCGCTGCCCCTCGGCAAGTTCGCTCGCCTTCTTCTTCTTCACGACCATACTGACGTGGTTCGTGTGCTTCTTGCAGTATGGACAGTAAGTTTTCACTTCTTTGGGAAGTTTCATTGCGTGAAGAGGCCCCATTTGGGTGTTTTTAAAGGTTTGGCGGGCCCCTGGCGCCGCCTTGGCGCCGCCTTGGCGCCGCCTTGGCCGCGCCTTTCATAGCTTTCCTTCCCGATTGCGCAATTTAGACCACTTTCAAATGGCATTTTTATAAAGAAGGCTGGCCCTCCGCGGAGAGTGGGGGGAGGGAACGGACAAGCTGCTTCCGGCCAATTTCCGGAGGGTCTTTGGGCTGATCCTTACCGGGACGGAGGCGGTGCGCCTGTTCCGAGCCGAGCCAAACGGCTATTCAGACAACGACCTGATCCTCCCCGGGGCGGACGAAGCGGCCCTAGGCTGCTGCTACCTGCCCGAATCGCTCTTGGGCTACCTGGGCCTGGACGGGGAGATTGTCTTGGGGATGCGGAAGGGCAACCGCTCCGCGATAATCCCCTCCGTCCCCCTCAAGCTCGCCCCGTCTGACATAGGCCTGCAGAGCTTCTCAGCCTACTTTCGCGCGAATTCCCTCCAAGAGGGCTACTTGCGCGTCAAGGGCTGCGGCGTGCGATACCTGACGGGCGCCGAGGCGCGCGCGAACAACCGGTTCCTCGGCCTCCCGCGGGACGCCAGGACTAGCAGCTATTCCGCGCGCCGCATAATCAAGCGGGAGGTCGGCGGCCAGAACGCGGGCATCGCGTGCGGCTCCGTCGATAAGTTCGGATACGACCTCAATTACGCCGAGGTGCTGGCGGGCCGGGGGCTTCCGGGGGTGAAGAAGGCGCCGGTGATTGCCGCGGTCGGCCTCCCCGACGAGGTCGTGGATCTCGTCTTCCGCGTGGCCAGGTCCGCGCGTTCCTACCCACGCGAACGCATCAAGGACACCCTTGCCGACGGGATCTACTAGGAGCTCTGCTTCCTTCCCTCCGACCTCACTGCCGGCGACGTGATGCGGGGCAGGGCTCCCCTCCCTTGCCCGCCGGAGGTCGTCATCAAGGACCTCCTGGGCTTCGCCCTTATGATGCCCCTGACAATCTCGGCATTGGCAGGAGGCTGCTGGACGACGAGCATTTCGAGGCCGCTGTCGGATGGCTGAACGGCTCGCGCCTCCTCTCGGTGCGCGTGAAGGGCGGCGTAGCGCGCGTGACGCTCAACCCGGAGAACGATCCAGGAGTCTCCAAGCAGCTTCTCGGGAGCACGGAGTTCGAAATCTAGGCGGCGGATGCCGCGGGGCGTCAGATCCTGCGGGCCAGGCCCTTGTCAAGGAGCAGGGCCGCGTTCTTCTCGGGGATCTCGGCCTCGGTCCCCGCCTCGAAGGGCCCGTATGTCTTCAGGTCCGGCCCGATGAAGGCGGGGATCTGCTCTATCGCTTTCACCTTCAGGAAGCCCGGCCTCCCGGCCGAAAGGCTGCTCACGAAGAGGCGCGAATAGGTCCGCGAGTTGAAGTCGGCGAGGCGCGAGTTCAGGGACTCGAAGATCTCCTTCTCCTCGCTCGTGAAGACGCCGGTGTCGACGATCGCCGCTGTGAAGACCGCCTCGTGGACCAGGAGGAGTATCTTCCTGATCCGCCTGGAGAATATGTCCTTCACGACGTAGCGCGCGTTCTCGAGCTCCCTCTCGCGCTCGAAGAGGACCTTGGCCGCGAACTCGTTCCCGTCGCGCTGGAGCGCGAGGTCCTTTATCGTCCTGTTGAGGGCCGAGAAGTAGAGGGCGACCTGCAGGTAGAAGTCGTGCGGCAGGGGCTGCAGGGGCGTGTGCTCCTGCTCCTTCCTCTGAATCTCGCGTATCGCGTTGAAGCCGAGGTGCTCCTTCTTGTCCCCGCTTTCGCGGGAATCCGTTTCAGGCTCGGCCATCGAGAAGGGCTTGCGCTAAACCGTTTTTTAAATGAATCTGCCAAGGGCTTCAAGAAGGCCCTTCTTTCGATTATTATTTATCTGTAAGTGGTAAAATTTAAAAGAAAGGGCGTTCCACAGCCCCCGATGGGAAAGCTTGTCATAGTCTTTCTTGCGGCCGCGGACATCGCGGCGGCGGTATTTGCCTAGAAGGCCGTCTCGGAAATGCCCCTTCCCGACACCTACACGAACGACGCCCGCGTCGTCCTCTGCGACCCCGCCGTCCGCGACAGGTGTGAATCCCCGCGGGCCGCCTACGTCACGGTCACGACGAAGGACCAGCTCCTGATCTTCCACAGCCCCCAGCTCATCGCCGAGGCGGTCCTCGGCGGCGATGACAGCGTCTACGGCCAGAAGATACTTGGCCGCTCCCCAGAAGTCCGGGGCGAGCCCGACGTGACGAACTACGATTCGCGCGCCTCCGCTCCCGCGGACGGCACGGCCTGCGGCTCATCTTCCGTGGGGATACCCGGCGCGAAGGTGCCGATCACGCAGTGCTGGGTGGAAGGGTATGCAGCCGACAAATAGCACGTAGCCTAGGATTTCTTCTGCTCGGAAGCGGCGGGAGCCTCCCCCTCCTCCTCCTCCTCCTTTGCCGCGGCACCCTTATAGGTCTTCCTCTTCCTCGACGCCTCGCGGGACGCCTCGCGGGACGCCTCGCGCTTCCGCCTTCTTTCCTTCTTCTCCGCCTCCTCCGCGAGAGCGCGCCTGGAGAGGTAGAAGTAACGAGAATGCCTCGACGCCGAGGTTATGGGGTTCTTCACCCCCTCGCAGAAGTTGTCCGGCCGGCAGATCCCGAGCTCCCGGTAGAAGCCGTCGGCGGCGCAGTTCGGGGGCATGAGCGCCCGCGCCTGCTTGGCGAAATAGTTTATCTGCGCCTGGACGTAGACGGACTGCAGCGGATTCTTGAGGCTCGCGTTCCACTGCGCGGATTTGTCTGCGATCTCCTGCATCCCCCATCCGGCCCGCTGCAGGAACGCCTGGAGCATGAAGAGGCGCCTCTTCCTCCCGTCGTCTACGTCCGTCTGGGAGAGGATGAGCCCCATGCAGGGCGGGAACGCCTCCTCAGAGATCCTGTAGATGCGCTTCCCCCTGGCAGGGGCAGCCCCCCCTTCCGGCGATCTTCCGCCGCCCGGGGCCGTTATCCTCCTCTCCCCTGCCCCCTCCATCGTCTTCTCGAACACAAGGGCTGCCTCGAGGAGGCCTGATGCGCTTGAGGGGCACCTGCCGAACTCGACCGTCTTTCCGACCTTGTCTGGGGCGCACGAGGCCGGGTCAAACGAGAGGACGTCCTTGCCCTTCAGCGGGACGGAGACGAGCCAGCTCTTCTCGTTGAACGAGTACGGCATCCTCACAAGATGGCGCGGGGAGATAAGTATCGAGTCTATCTTCACCGACGCGAACGGGTCGATTGTCCTCCTGTCCTTGGAAAGCACGTCCTCCAGGGGCTTTCCCAGGCTTTCGGCGAACCCGGAATGCGTCCCCTCCTTCTTCAGGAGCTCGTCCGCGAACCGCTCCCTGATGAACTCCTGCAGGTACGCGGCGAGGAGGCGGGGTATGCGCGGGAAGAGGAGGCTCGCGGGCGCCCCGCCGATCTCGGCCGGGAAGCAGGAGTAGGGGACCATTATGTGAAAGCCGCTCCTCCCCGAGAACTTGACGGGAACGTCCCTCAGGCCGTGCGCGGCGAGGGCCTTGAGCAGGAGGTCGGCTGCGACCTTGGAATGCTCCAGGTTTGACGAGTCCAGGTCAATGAGGAAATCCCAGCCGGCGCGAAGCTCCGCCACTTCCTGCGGCCTCATGTCGGTGGAGAGGTGCATCGGGTTCTTCCAGAGCTCGACCGAGCCGTGGAACGACACCGCGCCGCTCTTGGCGAGGCGCAGCACGTCCTCGGGATAGAGGAGCACGTCGGGGCGCCTGTTGTATTCGCCGCGCACCCTCCTCCCCACCGCCTCGCGCCCGGCGCCGAAGGAGACCATCGCATCCTGGACGTCCCTGCGCGAATAGTAATCGAGGAGGGTCTTTGTGTTCATCCCGCAAGGGCCCGGCCCCGTGGGTTTTTAACTCTGAAGACCGCGGGGCTGCCGGGGCTTTCCGCTAAAACCAGCCTACTTGTACTCTTCGGAAAACTTCTTCCCGAATTCCTTGGCCTGCTTCCCTATCTTCTCGGCCGCCGCGGCGACCGCGTCCTTCGCGCTCCCCTTGGAGACCTTCGCGAGGATGTCCACCCTCTGCGCGAGGGGGTGCGTGACCTTCGCCGCGCCGACCACGACGGAGCCGTCGGATGCCAGGGAGCCGCGAAGCGCCGAGGCGAAGGAGCTGTTCTCGCCCTCGACCGCGATCCTTATTTCCTTCTTGTCGTCCCCCGAATCGGTACGTCTTATTTCCATGTCTTGTGATAGTCGACCTCTTCCTCTTTCCTTCTTTTCTTGTGGAACGCGAACGTGGCCGGCAGGGGATAGATGAAAGTCCCCAGGACCCGCGTATTCCAGTTCCTGCGGCCCGCAAGGCCGCTTATAAATGTTCTCGTGCGGGCCAGGTGCAGGCTGTAGCAGCTTTCGCAGCGGTCCATCGCCTTCTCCAGGAAGACCCTGTCCGCGTGGAGTGCCGCCTTCTGCGCGCCGAACGGCGGGTTCATGATCGCCACGTCCGCCGCACCCCAGAAAGCGGAGACGTCGGATTCCACGAATTCGAGGGTCTCCCTGACGCCGGCCCTCTCTGCGTTCCTGCCGAAGGCTCCCCGCAGGCTCCCGTCGGCCTCAACGCAGACGACCCTGCGCGCCCCGACGAGCGCCGCCGCGACGGAGAGTATCCCCGTCCCGGCGCCGAGGTCAAGGACCGTCCTCCCCTCGATGTCCCCCTTCGCAAGGACCGCCATCTTCGCCGCGATGGGGCCGGGCGTCGCCCACTGCTCAAGCTGCGGCTTGGGATGTGAAAAGCCTTCGAGGCCGGAGAGAAGGATCTCGAGGCCCTTCTCGTCCATTTCCGGGCGCTGGCTCTGTCTTATTGCGCCGCGGGTGCCGCCGCGCCGGGCGCGGCCTTCTTCGCCTTGCCCTCGCGCTCCTTCTGGACCTTCTTCTTGCCTTCGGCGACCTTCAGGCTCGTCTCGTCCGCGTAGACGAACGCGCGGCCGGCGGTCCTGTTGACCCCGTACTGCGTCTTGAAGCTGTCTATCACGACGAGGGGCTCCTCGGTGCTGAGGAGGATGGAGAGCTTGCTCTTCATCTCCTTCCTCTTGGGCGTCGGCCCCCCCTCGTGCGTCACGTGGAACGTGACTGCCTTCCTCTTGAGAAGCGGCTCCTCTGTCCTTCTGGTTATTTGTATGTCTGACATTTTCCAGTTTCCTCTCCTGCCTTACCTCACCCTCAGGGCGAAGGTGCCCTTGGCCTCGACGCCCATTTCCTTCGCTATCTGGGATCCGGCGGGGTCGTAGATCACGGCAACCCCGGCCCACGTCGTCGTCAGGTCGTTCCCCCTGCAGAGCGGGCAGGCGTTCCCCTTGACAAGTATTCTGCAGTTCCTGCAGACGTTCCTTTGCACCATACCTGTTATTTCTTGCCTCCGGTTTCCTTCTTCCTCTCCTCTTCGAGCCACTCGGTCTTCCCGAGGCCCGGCTGCTTCATTGTGAGGCCGATCTTGGACGACGACGACGTCTGCTTGAGCGAGAGGGTGACGAGCCTCGCCCTGACCCTGTCGCCGACCCTTATCAAGTGCGTGCCGCTCTTCCCGGTGAGGATGCCCTCTTTGGAGAAGTTCATGAACTCGTCGGCGATCTGCGAGACGTGCACGAGGCCGTCCAGAGGCCCGAGGCGCACGAAGATCCCGAATTCCACGACATCTATCACCTCGCCGTCGGAGACCTCGTGGAGCTCCGGCCTGTAGACGAGCGCGTCGAAGGACGTGTCGTAGTAGACGGCGCCGTCGCCTGCGATGATGTTCCCGTCGGAGATGTCCTTGACCTCGGTGACGCAGAGGAGGACCCCAATGTCCTTGTCCAGCGTCCCCTCGATGCTCTCCTGCAGCGCCTTCTTCACGGATTCGGCCGTGTCCTCCTCCAGGAACTTGGGCGGAACCCTGACACTTTCCTTCAAAGTGACTATCTCGTACATTTCAAAGACTCCTTTCTTCCTCTTCCCTTACCTCTTCGACCAGGGACGCCTGGTTCTTGGCTAGCTTTCGCCTGAAGACCTTCATCCCGTGGGCGACTATCTTCTTCGCCTCGGCCTCGTCGCCCCAGCCGATGAGCTCGAACGTGCCCGCCCTCCCGGATTGGGACTGGCGGAACGTCGTGAAGAAATGCGTGATGTCCTCCTGTATGTGCGGCGAGAGGTCCTTGAGGCTCCTCGCCTTCTCGTACCTGGGGTCCGCCACCGGGACGGAAAGGATCTTGTCGCTCCTCTTCTCCTCTGCGCCGAGGATTTTGAGGACCCCCACTGGCCTGCAGGCGACGATGCACCCGGGGAAGGTGGGCTCGTCCACGAGGACGAGCGATTCTATGGGCTTCTCGCTCTCCCAGGATGTCTGGGGTATGAAGCCGCAGTCGGTCGGATACGCGAGGGACGAGAAGATCCCCTCTAGGCGCGGATGCGTGCCCTGCAGGTTGAAGCGGAAGCGCCCGCCCTTGAGGATTTCGACTACGACGCTTATTTCCTCAGGGGCGTTCTGCCCGCTCGGAAGGTCCCTCCAGAGGCCCTGGCCGGCCATCTAGGCGACTCCCCCGAACGAAGTCATCGCGATTTTCTTCCTGCCTCGCACGACTATGAGGCCGCATTTTGCTTTAAAAGTCTTTAGTTTCGCCCTCAGGGGGCCGTCCTGCGTCGCCACGACGACCCTCCCCGGGGCGCTTTTCACGATCGCGACTATCTCCTTGTCGGCGTACGTCCCGGCGCCCTCCAGCTTCTCCACGCCGCTCCTCTCGAGGTATTCGAGGACCGACCAGTGGCCCAGATGCGAGAGCTCCGATGCGACGGCCGACGGTATAGCGAGCCTCGCCTGGCCCCCGACCGCCGCGCGGATCTCGCCGAGGTCAAAGATCCTGAACTTCATGGCGTTCAGTATGAACGAGCTGTCTAGGAGCACTAGGGTAGGCTCCTCAGCCATCCTATTTCGCCAGCTCCAGCCGCAGGACGGCGCCCGAGAAGCTCTTCCCGACGACCTGCGCCCCCTCGGGTATCGCGATTATTTTGAAGTAGCCCTGCTCCCTGCCGTACGCCCGCACCTCGATGGAGCTCTCGAGCTTCGTGATGTCCACTTCCTTGAGGGAGCCTATCCCCGGGAGGCTCATCTCGACAACCACCCTGTCGCCCTCCTTGGTCATCTTCGTCTGGGGCTCCTTGACGGGCGCCTTCCTCGCCGCGGGGATGGAGCGGCTGGCCTGTATCCCCGACTGCTCCTCCAGCTGCCGGCGCACGTCCTCGGGCTTCACGTTCCCGAACGTGCGTATCTCCACCTCGGGCTCCTTCCTGTCCGAGCGCCTCGTGACGCGCACGGAGAAGCCCCCCGCGTTCTCCTTGAAGAGGGGCGTCGCGTCGAACATCTCGAAGTTCTGGTTGAGGCCCCCGCCCATCCGCCCCAGGGTCCTGTTGAACTCGTCGAAGAACTCGCTGAAGAAGCCGGGCACGAGCTCCTCGCCGCAGGCCGGGCAGAACCGCCAGGACGAGTCCACCGGCGCGCCGCACTCCGGGCACTGTCGCATCGCCATATTGTGCGCCGCATCCCGCCCCCCCAGTTTAAATTTTTCGGTCCCTTCCGGCCCCCGGGCGCGCCGCCCCCAGGTTTTTAAAGGGGGCTTGCCTGTAAGCCGCCCGATGGCAGCCGATTGCGCGTTCTGCAAGATAGTCGGGCACGAGCTCCCAGAGTTCAAGGTATACGAGGACGAGAAGTTCCTCGCGTTCCTCTCGATAGACCCAAAGGTCGTCGGGCACACGATAGTCGTCCCAAAGGAGCACCACAGGTGGGTGACCGACGTCCCGGAATTCGGGGAGATGTGGTCGGTCGCAAGGAAAGTGGGTCTCGCCGCCAAGAAGGCGACGGGGGCGGACGCGGTGTCGTTCCTGACCCTCGGCTTCCAGGTCCCGCACGCGGCGATCTGGGTCCTCCCGAGGAAGGAGGCGAGCGACGGCCACGGGAAGGTCATAGATTTCTCCATCCACATACACCTCAAGAAGGAGCAGTACGAGAAGCTCGCCGAATCGATCGCAAAGAGCGTCTGAGGAAAGGATAACGCGCACGCCCTCGCGCCGCCGGGCCCGGCGCAAAGAAGCTAGTTCTTCGCCTGCTCGGCCCCGCCCTTGCCCAGGCGGGTGCTGATGTAATTATCCACCGACGTGTATATTTGCTTCTCAAGCTCCCCTTCCCGCGCGGCCTTGCCGAAAGCATCCCCCTTCTCCCTGACCTGCTCGGGCGTGAGGGTCTGGTTCACCCATTTCCCCACGTTCTGGATGACGGGCTGGTTCCCGACCCAGGAATAGAACCTCTCTTCCGCCGTGGGCCTGCCCCTTATCTCCTCGGCCTCCCGCCTCAGGGCCTCTGCCTTCCTGTATCCGGCGTCGCCCAGGTCCGCCAGGCCCGATATCACCTTGTGGAGGAACGGTATCTCGGTCGCGGCGGAGAGGGCGTAGCCCGTCCCGGCGACGACCGCCCCGCTCATGTCCGCATCGGGATGGTCGCTGTAGATCTTCTTGATCATGAGGGCTGCCTGGCCCGGGACGCCCATCAGGGCGTAGGGGAGCTCGTAGAGTTTCGCGAGGACCTCCTTTCCCGCGGCGCGGGCGTACCTCTTCAGGCCGCCCTCCTCCGCGGCGCCGCTCCCAACAGCCACGTTGTGCTTCAGGCGCGCTTGTGTGTTCACCATGCTCTGGTTTTTCCTCCTCCCGCTACTTCCCACCTGCGGAAGCATTTAATACCTTCGCAGCCTTCTGCTGCTCCCTGAGGAAGAGGAGGGCTCCCGCGACTATCCCGGCGCCGCCCAGGAGCTGCGGGCCCGTCAGGGTCTCGCCGAAGAACAGGAACGCGAGGACCGGGGTTATGAGCGTGTTCGAGAGGAGAACTATCCCTATCCTGGACGCCCCGAACCTGTCGATGTAGTAGTAGACGAAGGTTAGGACGGCCACGGCGAAGAGCGCGCCGCCCATCTCGTAGGGGAGGTCGGAAAAGAACGTCTCGTAGGGCGCGACACCGAAGAAAAGGGGCTCCAGGATCCCGAGGAACGCGGTTGAGAACAGCATGCTCCCGATGAAGACGCTCCCGCGCCCCATCCCGGAATCCATCGCCTTCTTGCTCAGGGCGTTGGATGCCGAGAGCGCCACGCAGAAGACGACGACGGAGAGGTCGCCCAGGCCCACCCCCAGGAACTGCGCCCTGGGGACTGCGAGTATTATCGCCGCGGCCCCGGCGAGCATCGCGCCCGCGGCGGCAATCTCCCTCCCCGTCAGACGCTCGCCGACGAGGAAATACGCGAAGATGGCCGTGAAGACGACGTTGAGCTGGGACAGCAGCACGAAAGTGGTGGACTTCGTCACGCTCTGGGAGACGAAGAAGAGGGCGTCGGCCATGAAGCGCGCCATCCCCAGAAGAACGGCCCAGCCGAGGATTTTCGCCCCTTGCGCCCGGATGTTCTCCTTGAATTTCGCGTACAGGAAGGGGACGAGGATGAGGACGATGACGACGTTCCTGTTCGCCGTGTATGCGAGCGGGTTGATTCCGCTGTTGAGGACGAAGCGCGTGTAGATTATCTCCAGGCTCAGGAGGAGGGGGCCGATGAGTACGAGCGCCCAGTGCGGGAGGAGGAAGAATCTCTCCTCCTTGGGCTCCCCCGTTTTTTCGGGCCTGCTTCCTTTCCTCTCCTCGACGGCCACTTTCTTTACGGGGGCGCGGCCCAGAAGGCGACTTTTAACGTCTTTGATTCGGCAGGTAAGAAGCGGCTGAACCCCTCTATTCCCAGAGCTTGAGGGCTTTGCCGTAGATCCCGGTCGTCCAGCGCGAGATCTTGTCCCAGGTGAAGTTGTGGCTCACCCAGGAATGGCCGTTCTCGCCCATCCACTTGGCCCAGGAGGTGTCCGAGAGGACGCGGTCGGTCTGGTCGATTATCGACTGGACGTGCGCCGGATAGGTGTGGAGGCCCGTGTATTCGTGGACGATCGTGTCCTTGAGGCCGCCGACGTAGGAGCCGACGACCGGAGTGTGGGCGGCGGACGACTCGAGCGCGACGATCCCGAATGGCTCGTAGATGCTCGGGGCGACCGTCGCGGTCGCCATCGAATAGAGCGACGGGAGCAGGTGCTCGGGCGTGTAGCCGGCGAAGTAGAACTTGCTCCCGACCCCGAGCTGGTTTGCGAGGCTCCGGTACTGTGAATGGTCCCCGCCGCCCGAGACAACGAACTTTGCCTCCGGATGCGTCCTGAGGATCTTGGGCGCCGCCCAGACCAGGAACTCGAGGCCCTTCTGGTGGCTCATCCTCCCGACGAAGAGAACGACCTTCTCCCAGTCGGAGGCAAAAGTCGCCTTGTCGAGGAAGAACTTGACGTCCTCGAAGCGCTTCATGTCCACGCCGTTGGGGATGTAGTGGATCTTGCCCTCCGGCGGATGGAACAATCCCTTGACCTCGTCGCAGAAGTCGCAGCCGACGGTGATTATCTGGTCGGACTCGTAGGTCCCGTACCATTCCAGGTCGTTGATCATCTTCGTGTACGCGTCGTGCACGCCGCTCCTCCCGGCCTCCGTCGAGTGGAGCGTGAAGACCATTGGGAGGCGCAGGACCTTCTTTATCCCGACGCCCGCCGGGACCATCATCCAGTCGTGCGCGTGGACGACGTCGAAGTGGTGCTCCTTGTGCAGGCGGATTGCCGCCTTCTCCATCTTCTGGCAGAGGAACATGCTCCAGGAGATGGTGTTCGGGGCGTATGTGGACGACAGGCGGTGGACGAAGACCTTGGACTGCTCCACGTCCGAGGACTGGTCCCCGTACGTGAGGACGTGGACCTCGTGGCCCATCTTGGTGAGGGCGAGGGAGAGGTCGTTCACGTGGCTCGCGATGCCCCCGACCTTGTAGGGCGGGAACTCCCAGGTCGCCATAAGGTCCTTCATGTCTGGCGGGCAACCTCCTTGATCAGGCCTGTGTAGTCGAAAAGGCCCTCCACCGTTATGATCTTGTCGGACGGGACCTTGAGGTCGAATGCGAGGGAGTTGCGGCAGTCGGCGTTCATCGCGACGACGCGCTTGGAAAGGTAGCAGGCCTCCCACTCCAGGTCTGAGATGGGCTGGGAGTTCTCGTAGCTGAAGCCCCTGTTCTGCTCGGTCGAATGCATCGCGGTGACGAGCGGGATGTTGAAATACGCCGCTATCGAGGATGCCGCCGGCGCGCTCGTCCAGTCGTTGGCGAGGACGAGGACGTATTCGTTCTCCTCGGCGAGCCTTCGCCCGACGCGCTTGAGCTCGTTGTTCATCAGGAGGATCCAGTTGAAGTACGTGTTGGCGTGCATCTGGAACGGGGCGCGGTAGACCGTGAGCGCGCCCGCGAGGCGCTTCTCGGCGTAGGGGATCCCGTCGCCCCCGCCGAACACGACGAGGTCGCACTCTATCCCGTGCTCGGCCATCCTGAAAGCGAAGAACTCGCAGAAGCTTGAGATCGGCTCGCCCAGATTGAACTCCTTTGCGAAAATGAGTATCCGGGGCATCTTGCCGCAAAGCGGGTGGCCCTTCCCTTAAAAAAATTGGCCCGTAAATCCTCCTTTGGGGCCGTCGGCGCGGATTTCTGGCCGTTTTTGCATAAATATGGCTTTTTACGATTTCCGCAAAACTCGCGCAGCGGAGGCATAGGAGCTGATTATCCCGTGGCCTATGAGGCGCCACCTCTGCCCGACCCTTCGCGAGTTGCTGACCCGATCGCCCGCTTCGGCGCAGACGGGGACCTTGAGGGCCACCGCCGCCTTGCCGCCCTTTATTTCCGAGACGAGGCCGCTAGTCATCCCCGAGTTGATGTTGAGGAGGAGGGGCTCGTTCACCTTCAGGGGCTCAACCGCGACCTCGTTCTCCGTGCCGACGACGTGATCGAGGAGGTGCGTCTCCATCTTGAGGGCGTTCTGGACGGGCGGGAGCTTCCCGACGTGGCCCACGACGCTCCCCGAGAGGGAGTCGGACTTCGTTATCGCCGGATCGAAGGACGTCCCAATCCCCAGGCTTCCGCCCGGCATCGCCTCCTCCACCATCGCCTTGCCGACGGAGAGGCTGCAGATCTTGGTCCTGAGGGGGAGCCATTTCACCTTGCCGTTCTCCTCGATGCGCAGGCCCGGCTTCACCTCGACCTCGTCGCCCACCGACAGGCTCCCTTGGGAGAGGGCGCCGCCCAGGATCCCCCCGATGAGCTTCTGGACGGGGGTCCCGGGCCTGTTGATGTCGAAAAAAG
>DYHY01000002.1:0-1601 GCA_020723935.1 Candidatus Micrarchaeum sp. | reverse complement strand
TGGCGGGCTTGCCCCGGTCGTGCTCGGGCGTCGGGATGAATTTCTCTATCGCTTCAAGTATTATGTCGATGTTCACGCCGTGCAGGGCGGAGACCGGGATTATCGGCACGTCCCCGAAGCCGTAGCTGGCCAGGAAACTCCGTATTTCATCTAGGCTCTCGTGGGCCCGCGCCTCGTCGACGAGGTCCACCTTGTTCTGTACGACTATGATGTTCCTCACGCCCATTATTTTGAGGGCGGTGACGTGCTCCTTGGTCTGCGGCTGCGGGCACTTGTCCTTGGCCGAGATTATCAGGAGCGCGCCGTCCATGATGGACGCGCCGGAAAGCATCGTGCTCATTAGCGCCTCGTGGCCCGGGGCGTCGACGAAGGAGGCCATCCGGAGGACCGCCGCGGGCGATCCGCAGTGCTCGCAAGTCTCCTTCACGGTGTAGCAGTCGGGCGCCGCGCACGTGGGGCATTTGCGGAACACGACGTCCGCGTAGCCTAGGCGTATTGTCATCCCGCGCTTGATCTCCTCGGAATGGATGTCGGCCCACTTGCCGGTTATCGCCTGAGTGATTGTCGTCTTGCCGTGGTCTATCTGGCCGCTCGTCCCGATGTTGAGGACGGGGATGAGCGGGGCTTTCTTATGGGATGGCTCCCTCTTTTGGGAAGACGGTGCCGCGGAAGCGACGGAAGATGCGGTCCTGTGCGAAGAAGCTGCCGCGGGATGCCTCTCCTTGGGGGCGGCCGCCTTCGTTTTCTTGGGCGCGGCGTGCTCCTTGCCCGCGGCGCCGGTATTACTTGCCTGCTGCTTCATCCTTTCCCTTCTTCTCGGAAACGCCGAGGATCTCGGCGAGGGGCCTCGCCCCAGATTTCACGACCTTGACGTTGAGCTGCGAGATCGTGGCATCGACGTTCTCGGAGTGGACGGTGACCTTGCGCCTCTCGCCGTCGCGCTCGGTGTGGATGCCGACGCCGCCCGAAAGGAGGGGCCTCGCCTTGCCCACTCCGGGGACCCCTTTCCTCATTGGGAAGCCGTCCTTGTCGCTCCCGCCGGTTATGATCAGTTCGTAGCCGGGAAGCTCGACTGCCTCGCCCTTCACCTCGCTCCCGACCTTGAGGCCCATGCCGAATATCTTCGTCGCCTCGGGCGCGGAGAGAGTCTTCTGGTAGCTTTTCTTCGTGGTAGGATCGCCAATCACCAGGCGCAGATCAACCATGGACGGGGGCCGACGGAGGGGGTTTTTAAGCTTGGTCGGGGGCTGTGCGCCCCTCCTTTCGGCTTTCCGGGCGCGCCTGGATGGGCGATTGCCGCTCCATCCCCCAAGAGGATGCACAGTTCCGGGTTCACCACTTCATCCCCCTCCGGGGATGTGCCATAAATCCTCCCGGAAGGAACCTACCACTTCATCCCCCTCTGGGGATGTATAATTCCCGAGTGAGTCTACCACTTCATCCCCCTCTGGGGATGTGCCATAAATCCTCCCGGAAGGAACCTACCACTTCATCCCCCTCTGGGGATGTATAATTCCCGAGTGAGTCTACCACTTCATCCCCCTCTGGGGATGTGCCATAAATCCTCCCGGAAGGAACCTACCACTTCATCCCCCTCTGGG
>DYHY01000015.1:11297-27700 GCA_020723935.1 Candidatus Micrarchaeum sp. | reverse complement strand
TCTCCCAGCAGAAGATGATAGACACCCAGGCATCCCTTTCCCTCTCCCAGGCCAAATCGGCGGTGGAGAACCTGGCGAAATCGGCCGACGAGGTGTATTCCGAGGGCGTCAACTCCACGAAGGTCGTCTACGTTACGATACCCGACGCCGCGAACCTCACCCGCTCCTCAATCTCGGGCCACTCCATCAACCTGGCCATCGGCACGCCCGGGGGCCTGAGCGACGTGAACGCGCGGGCCGGCGAGACGGTCTTCGGCTCCTGGCCCGGCACACCCGGCGGCTACTGGCTCACAGTCACGGCTTTCGAGGGGAGCGTGCAGATAGGACCGGCGGTCGTGCAGGTCTCCCCCGCCTCTATCTACGCGGAAATGTACGGCGCATCAAGCGTCCAGGAGAACATGACCGTGACGAACTTCGGGGAGGCCGCCCTCACGGTCGACGGAACGCTCTCCTGGAATGCGGCGGAGGTGTCCGTCGGGAACACGAGCGCCCTGGACTTCCCCCTTCCTTCCGGCTCCTCGCAGAACGCGACGCTCTTGATCTACGCATCCTCGCAGGCCCTCGGGCCCTATTCGGGCTCGGTGACCTTCGCCGCAAGCAACGGGGAGACGATAACAGTCCCGCTCACAGTGCACGTCTCGGCGCAGGACGGGTCGACCGTGAACGTCTCCTACGTGACGATCGAGACGTTCAAGAATTCCAGCTACGACGTCCCCAAGCTCATCTTCGACGGCCCGGCGAACGCTACCTTCCAGGGCTCCGCCTGGCCGGCCGGAGCAGCCCTCACGCTCTACGTCTACAACTCGACGGGCTCTCAGATCGCATCGGCCCCCGTGACGGCGAACGCAACTGGCGGGTTCTCCTACGTCTGGAGCCCGGCGGGCCTCCCGGGCGGGACGTATTCGGTCAACGTCACCGACTCCTCGCCGGCCTCAATGCGCTCGCAGCAGTTCTCGGTGGGGGGTTGCTGAGCGATGGCGCGTCCCCTTGTCCTGGTCCTCTTCGCGGCGATGGCGGCAGCCGTCCTCCTCACATCCTCCCCGGCCTCGGCGCAGGCATCGCTTGCCGGCGGCTGGCACGTGCGCCTGCAGCCCGACGGCCTTGACGAGGACGCCGTCGCCGGGGGGAGCGACGTTTTCATGTCGCAGGAAGCCGGATTCCTGATAACAAGGGCCCCTGCCCTCTCCTTCGGGGAGAACGAGCGCGGCCTCTTCGCGAAATCCCCGGAATTCACGGCCTTCGCCGGGCTGAACTATTCGGTGACCTTCTCGCTCTCCCCCTCGGAAAGTCCGCTGACGGTCGCCTTCGTGCAGTTCGCGCAGGACGGCTCGGAGGCCTACGAGGAGCTCGCGACGGTCTCGGGAGGTTCCGTCGAGTTCTCCGCGGAAGGGCCGGAATATTCTGTGTCCTCAGGCGGCGCGCCCGGCGTCCGCAAGGTGTCCATACGCTCCGTTTCGTTCCCGCAGGACGGGCGGGCCGCAGTGTTCTTCTCCGGGAAGGGCACCCGCGTCTCGGGCTTCTCAGGCCCCGTCCCGGGGTTCGGCAGCTCCGAGATATCGGCCGAGCTGGCCGGCCCACTCTTTTCCGCCGCAGGCTACGGCGCCGTTTCCCTGGGTCTGCTCTTCGTCGCTTTCAGGGAATTGCAGAAGAAATCCCGCGCCACGGACGCAGGGCGGGAGAGGAGGAAGGAGGAACTCAATGAAATATCCCGCGGGATATTCGGCAGGACGCCGTAGGAACCGTAGGAACTGCGGGAGGCGCGCCCGGCCAGCCTGCGCGATCCTCCTGCTCGTCGCCCTCGCGGCCCTCCTGCTCGCCGTCCAGCTAGCCCCCTCCTTCGCGTACAAGCGGATACTCCTTGGCACCAACACCCGGGCGGCGGGGAATGAGCTGATCTTCCTGCAGACCTGCGCGGCCGGCAGCGCATGCGCGGAGAACGCGACCCTGGGCAAGGAGTTCGGTCGCGCCGTCTACGGCGTGCAGGTGGCTGACCTGGACGCGGACGGCCTCAACGAGACGAGCGTCTACGCGGCGGCGTCGAACACCATCGGCCAGACGGAGCTCACGACGTACGCCTGTAACTCCCTCGGCTGCAGATACGTCGCTTCGGAGAGCTTCGACCTCCCCTACGGCGGGGTGGCCGTCGGGGACAAGCAGGCTTTCGGCGACGTCGACAATTCCGGAGACGGGGTGAATGAGTGGGTCGTCGGGCAGTCGACCTTCTCGGCCAACGCCGGCCGCCAGGAGGTCAGGGTCTTCCGCTGCGGGACGAACGACTTCGGCTGGTACGCCCAGAACGTCTCGGAGAACGGAACCGTCTACAATTTCACCGGGGCCACGATCCATGACTACGACCTCGCATTCATCGTCGGTATGGGGGGCGCAGCCTTCCGCTGGGACGGGGCGGCCTGGAACTGGGAGTCCCTCAACACGACGAACAACACCCTGGACATAGACTGCGCCAAGAGCGGCGAGGCCTTCTGCTTCACGGGCGGGCAGAACGGGTTCCTCGCCTACTGGAACGGGACGCCGGACCAGTGGTTCCGCACTCCGGCTCCGGCGGCCGTGAACGTCAACCACATCTACGTCTACAACAAGACATTCGCGATGGCTGCGGTGGGGAACGCGAACGCCGTGACAAACATCTGGCGCTGGAACGGCTCCCAGTGGTCGACGATGGCGACGCCGAGCGCCATATTCTACGGGGTGAGTATAATGAACGGCACCTACGCCCAGGCGGTAGGCTCGGCCGGGAACATCGCCCTCTGGAACGGGACGACATGGGTCGCCCAGGTGAGCCCCCTGACGGCGAGCCCCTTCCTCTCGATCGACGTCTGGAACTCGACCCTCGCCTTCGCCGTGACGAACAACGGCCAGATAATCCGCTACACCGGCGCCGCATGGTCAAACGACACCAAGCCGACGGCGAGCGCCCTCTCGCGTGTGAGGTTCTACAACTCCTCCAAGGCCGTCGCGATCGTGCAGGCCAACGGCATGGACGAGTACGGATGGTCGGGGGGCGCCGCGGGCACATGGGCGCAGTACAACTGGACGATGCCCCGCTACGCGACTTACAACGACATCGCCATCTACAACGGGACGGCGGACATGAACTTCACCCTGGCCGTGGGCTACGGGTCGATAGTCGTGAAATACGGCAACGACACCGCCAAGTGCGCCGAGGACCAGAGGCTTTCCAACGACTACTATTCCGCCGTCGCCAACGTGGCGATAGCCGACCTCAACCAGACGGGCAAGAACGCTCTCGTCGCAACCGCCGCCACCGCCTCGACGACGACCAACAACAACGAGTTCATGGTCTGGAACTGCACCGGCGGGCAGGACTGCCGCGAGACCTATTCGACGAACCACGACGGCCGGGCCGCCTTCAACAGCCTCTACATAGGGGACGCCGACGGGGACACGACGAGCACGGAGGTCATCAGGGGCATGACCGCGACCACGAACTCCGCCGGGACGTGCGCCGGGAACGAGCTCTGCGTCATGAGATGCAACGCGACCTGGGTCTGCACGAACTGCGGGGCGGCCTGCATGATAAACACGGGCTACACGACGTACTCCATAAGAGTCGGGACGGGCCTGGAGAAGAACTACTGGAACCACTCGCGCATCGCGGTCTCGGTAGACAGGGGCGTGACCGCAGCGGACGACGTGATGGTCTACCGGCTGGGGTCGATCAACAACGGCACGAACAACACGCTCACCCTCTCGGCCCAGGGCCTCGATGACGGCACCGGCTCGGGAGCCGGCCAGACGGTCGCGTACGGGATGGATGCGGTCGACTATTACGGCTGGGGGACGGACCAGCTCCTCGCCACCTGGGCGTTCCTGAGCAACTACACCTTCGGGATATACAACGGCTCCACATCCGACATCAAGTGGAACTATTCCTCCGTCTTCAACTCGACTGTGGCCAACTACGTCGTGAAATACCACGACGTGATAAACGAGGCGCCCCTCAATTTCACCGCCGGGCCCTCGGACGGGGGGAGCGACCAGGCAGCCCCCACCCTCGCCGGGACGAGCGTCGCCTTCACCGGGACGGCCACGACCTTCGGAGGGGGGAACTGGCGCCTCCTTGTCTGCGACTATCCGTTCGCCCAGAAGGGGGACTGCGATCCCTGGCACCAGCAGATATGCAAGAGCTCGTCTGCGGCGAGCAGCAGCCAGGCCTCCTGCACGCACGACACGACCGGAGAGGCAGGCAACTACTCCTGGTTCGCCTTCGCCTGCGACGCCGGGAATTCGGAATGCTCGCCCTATTCGTCGGGCTCCGGAGCCGCCGGCCGGCCCTACTTCGTCCATTCCGCGCCGTCCACCTCGACGCCGACAGTCTCCCCCGCGTCCCCGACGACGGGGGACAACCTCACGTGCAACGCCACTCTCACGGACGACTTCGACCCCGCCCCGGTCGCGATCGTCAGCTGGTTCAAGAACGGGACGAACCAGACGTCGCTCTACTCGCAGATGGCCCTCACGAACGGCACGAACTCCGTCGTCTCCACGGTCCTTTCAGGGAACCTCTCCCTCGCCGACCGCTGGATCTGCTCGGTGCAGCCCTACGACGGGTTCGCCCTGGGGACGGCGGTCAACTCCACCTATGTGCAGGTGGGGAGCTATGACTGCGGCTGCAGCTCCTGCGCCACCTGCGCCGGAAAGCTCAACGATCCCTCCTGCCCGATCGTCAACCTGACCGCCCCGATCTCGGGGGTGGTCGGGAGCTGCATCAACAACCCGGCCGGCTTCAGCTCCAAGACCTTCGACTGCCTGGGCAACCAGATCTCCGGCGACGACTCCGGGACGGACTACGGGATAAGGCTCGTCGGGAAGAGCGGGAACACGATAAGGAACTGCCGCGTCAGGGACTTCTACGACGGCATCACGCTCACGGCAGCCTCGGACGCAAGCACCCTTTTCTCCGACACGTCCTTCTCGAACACCAACGACGGCATCTCGATATACGGCTCGTCAGGCGCCAACGCGACCGCGGTCAACGCCTCCGGTAACGCCGGCTACGGGATATACCTGAGCTCCTCGGCCCTCTCCAACGTCTCCGACAGCACGGCGAGCTACAACGCCTTCGACGGGATAGTCCTCGGCTCCTCGACGGACAACTACTTCAGGAACAACACCGCGCACAACAACACCGAGGACGGCTTCTGGCTGACCGGCGCCTCCACAGGCAACCTCTTCCTCTGGAACAACGCCTCCTACAACAGGATGGGCGGCTTCGCCGTGGACGGCTCGGACAACAACACGTTCCTCAACAACACGGCGGCGAACAACACGGAGAACGGCTTCCGCTTCGACGCGTCGGACCTGATAAACGCCAGCTACAACAACGCGACGCGCAACATCCGGCGGGGCTTCTACTACACAGCTTCCGCCAACGGGACATTCCGCGGGAACAATGCGTCCTACAACGGCCTCTCCGGCACGGAGCTCTCGGGCGCCAACTACAGCAATCTCAGCTACAACATCCTGGGCAACAACTCGCTGCACGGCGCCCTCCTCGGATCCTCAGGGACCGGGAACGCCCTGTACGGGAACGCCCTCTACAACAACACCGGCTGGGACTTGTACGTGGCCGGATCGCCCGGAAACTCGTTCGTGAACAACACGGTGGGCATGGCCCGCCCGACGACGTTCAGCCTTACTTATTCGGGGAACTTCTCCGCGCGCGAGGTGGCGTCCCCGCCCGCCGACCCCGGGAGCTTCGCAAACGCTTCGAGGTACGTGAACGTCACGAACCTCTCGGCGGGCGCCTGGGTCTTCCTCAACGTTTCCTACCTTGACTCGGACCTCGGGGGGTATTCGGAGCCCAGCGTCGTCCTCGCCAAGCACAACGGGAGCTGGTGGACGAATCCCCCCTCGTTCTCCTCGTCCTCGGGCGTGGAAACTTCGGCAAACTACGCGTACGCGAACGTGACGATGTTCGGGAGCGTCTTTTCCCCCCTCGTCTCGACGGTGGCGAGCTCCCCGCCCCAGTGGAGGAACGCCGGGAGGAACGTGACGAGCGTCTACGCAGGCGACACTGTCAAGCTCTACGCCGAGGGGAACGACACGTCTCTTGGCTACGCAGTCCTCTCCACCAACGAGACCGGCGCCTGGACGAACTACACGGGCTTTGTCGTCTACCTGGGGACGGGCGGAGCGTGGACGTATTCCAACTTCAGCTGGAGGAACGACTCTGCGCCCTCGCCCGTCTACTGGCGCATCTGGTACAACGACACGACAGGAGCATGGAACGCGACCGACGTGCAGGAGTTTTCCGTCTACAGCCCCGCCGTTTCGGAGAGCCCCTCCCCGGTCTCCGCCTGCGGGACCGTCTACTACCGGGCCAAGATATACAACGCAAGCGACGCCCTCACGTCCTCGGACCTCAACGTGAGCTTCTGGAAGCCCTCCGGCGCCCTCCAGGGCTACTCTTTCGTCACGGCCCCGCAGGTCCCGGCGGGCGTCTACAACGGGAGCTATCTCCTGCCCTTCGGAGCCGTCACCGGGACCTGGACGGCGAAGGCCGCCTCCTCGGGCGTGTCGGGCACGAACGCTTTCGACGTCGGGAGCGGCGGATCCAACGTCTGGTCGGTCCTGATAGGCTTCTCCCCGGTCCTCTATTCCGCTGGCGAGAACGTCTCGGTCAACTTCACCGTCTACAGCCAGATGGGTGAGGGGATAGCGGACCTGGCGCACGACCAGAACATGAGCGTCCTCGTCGATTCCGCCAGCATCCCCGTCTCGACGGTACAGGACAAGGGCCTCGGGAACTACAACTTCACGTACAACACGTCGGCCCTCCCGGCTGGCTCCCACTACTTCGAGGTGCGGGCAAACTCCAGCGGCGGGCCGACGGTGGCGAGCAGGAAGGGGTTCAGCGTATCATGACGGGGCGGCGCCGCGGCGGCCAGGTGAGCGTTGACTTCCTCGCCGTCTGGGCGGGGATGCTCCTGATATTCCTTGTCCTCTTCGGCCTCTACTTCGAGAAGGGGCGCGACTGGGCCGAGCTGCGCCTGCGGGACGGGGCCAAGGAGGTCGCGGGGGACTTTGCGAGGAACGCGAACTTCGTGCACCTCGCGGGCCCGGGGGCCTCCGCGCGCATATGGCTCCTCCCCTCCCTCTCGGCGTCCGCCAATTACACCCTGCGCGTCGTCGGCAGGCGCGCCGAGATCAACTGGACAGCCTACAGCGAGACGGTCGCCGCCCCCCTCATCTTCTCGGGGTTCAACGGCTCCTCCGGAGGGGAGATCGTCTTGATCTCCCCTGGCAGGTGGACTAACATCACGAACAACGGAGGGATAGTCTATGTCTCGCAGGACTGAAAAGAAGGGGCAGCTCTTCGCCCTCGACGCCCTGTTCGCGATGGTCGTGTTCTCATTCCTGATAGGGACGTTCCTCCTTTTCAACTCCACAGTCCCCTCGACAATAGGGATCCTTGAGAGCCGCGCCGCCCTTCAGGAGGACGCGCAGACGGCGCTCCTTTCCCTCGTCGCCGCGCCCGGGGAGCCGTCCAACTGGACGCTCTACAACATGAGCCTCCCCGAGGGCTCGCAGGTGCGCGCGGTGGGCCTGGCGTCCTCCCCCTGGGTCCTTGATCCGGGAAAGGTCTCCGCGCTCTCCGCCGCGAACGCTACGAACTACGCCGCGCTCAAGGGGATGCTCGGGATCTCAAAGCCCGGCTACAACTTCTACTTCTACCTCTCGCTTGCCAACGGGACGGACGTCCCTGTCGCGGGCCTCGCGCGCCCCGCGGCCAACCTCACGTCGACCATCTCGTCGCAGTTCGTGTCAAGCGAGGGATCGTCCGCCCTGGCGAGCCTGATGATCTGGCTGGGGGCCTACGAATGACTGCGAGCCGCGGCGGGAGGCGGGCGATATTCTTCACCCTTGACTCGTTCCTCGCTCTAGTTGTCGTCGGCATCCTGTCCTTCTCGATAATGTCGGCCTTGTCGGCCGCCAGGCCCACCTCCTTCTCCGAGGGGAACCTCGTCCTCCTCTCCGAGAGCTCGCTCGCGGCCCTGGAAGCCGACGGGACGCTGGAAAGGGCGCTCGCCAACTCCTCGGCGATCGGCCGTTCCCTCTCGGTCGCCCCGCCCTCGCTGTGCTGGGAGATATCGGTCGACCGCGAGGACGGGAGCCGCCTCGCAAGCGAGAGGAAGGCGCTCTGCCAGTGCGACGCCGGAAGGAGCGTCTTTGCGAGGCGCGGCCTCGTGATCGACAACGGCAGCGGCGTCTCCACGCGCGCCGTCGCGGTCGGGAGGTTCTGCTTCAAATGATGGCGAAGCGGGGGGGTGGGCGGCGCTCAGTCCTCTTCACGATAGCCTTCTCCCTGCTCTTCCTCGGGCTCCTCTCGGCAGTCCTCCTCACGTCCGACTTCCTCGCATCCTCCGAGCGCTCCTTCGTCCTCGCCAGGCGCACCCTGCGCGCGGGGACACTTTCCGGGAACGCCGCCGGGAACATCGCAGAGCTCTACGGGCTTTCGGCATCCGTCTCGCGCTCTGCCAAGAACACGACCGTCTCGTTCCAGGATTCCCTCCCCTCCGACTATTCCTCGCCCTCCGCGGAGCTCTCAGGCTACAAGGCGTTCTTCGAGGACTCCCTTTCGGCCAAGCTCAACCTGGACGCCACTCTGGACGTCTCCGAGCTCCTCGCGAACCCCTATGCCTACGCGAGCGGCGCCGCGGTGAACTATTCCTACGGCGACCCGATGAAGCGCGGGCTCACCGTCCTCACGCCCCCTGCGACGGTCGCCTACTTCCTCTCGCTCCTCTACGACGGCACGCAGGCGATGAACGACACGCAGTGGAGCTGGACGACCTGCACGCTCCCGTGCGCAGGGACCGACATCGAGGTCCGCTTGAACGTGACCAACGGCACCGGCGGGCCGCAGGCCGTCGCGGGCTGCACGCAGGGGTGCGTCTCCTACGCCGGGACCCTGCGCTTCGCGGTGAATTCCACCTCCCCGGACGCGCTGAACGTGACGAAATCCGCCGGGCAGCTCGCGGTGAGGGTAGCATCCTCCGGCGTCTCCGTCGCCTCGTCCCTTTCCGTGACCGTGAACTACACGAACGCGACGGCCATCTATCTCCCCGGGAGCGTCACGATCGCGAACCTCACTGGCAGGGACTCTGCCGTCCCGCAGCTCGTGCTCGCGAGGGGCTGAGGAGTGGGGATGACTGTGCCGGACTTTCTAAGGAGGAACGCGGGGGCGGCCGTGATCCTCGCCTCGACCGCCGCGTTCCTCGGCGGGTCGGCGTCCAACTTCACCTATTTCCAGCGCTCGGTGATGATGGCCGCGGGGGGCTTCGCCCTCGCCGCCGCCCTCGCCCTGGCCTTCCTCGCCCCCTCCGGGAAGGACGGGAAGAAGAAGGCCGGCATCTCCTTCCCTTCCGGCGCCTTCCTCTTCGCGGCGCTCTTCGTCCTCTTCCTCTTCTCCGCGCGCCCGCCGCAGGACAACGGCGTGGACGCGGCATCCTCGGCGGCAGGCTTCCCCTTCGGGATATCCTTCGACTTCGCGTCCGCGACATGGGCCAAATCGGCGCGGCCCCTCCCAGACGCCCTGCGCTTCTTGGACTCTCTCGCCCCCATAGACATCGACCAGCCCGAGGGGCGCACGGTCCTCGCCGCCCCGTTCATCTCCCTGTTCGGGACGTTCGGCGCGCAGATACTCCTATCTCTCTCTTGTCTCCTCCGCGTTCCTCATGCTCCTCTGCGCGAGGCGCTTCCTCGCGCGCTCCCCGGCATCCGTCGCAGTCTCCCTCGCGGTTTTCCCCCTGGCGCTCTCCAACCTCATGTACAACGGAGCGGACCGCCACGTCCTTATGTACGTCCTCCTCCCCCTCTACGTCGCGCTGCTGATTTTCTTCCTCCTCTCCCGCGCCCCCTCTCTTGCGGGCCTCGCAGGCTCGGCGATGGTGGGTGTGAGGCACGAGACGGTCCTGATATTCCTCCCCGCAGTCCTCATCGGCCTGAAACCCAAGGCGGCCGCGCGCGCCATCGCGTCCTTCGCCCTGGTCTCCTTCCTCTGGGCGGCGATACACTCCGTCCTCCTGGGAAGCCCGTTCGTCCACGAGACGACGGTCATCTCCCCGTCCCTGGACGATCCGATGTACCTCCAGTGCCTCGGACCGCTCTGCTTCAGGTTCAACAGCCTCCTCAACTTCCAAGGGGGGATCGTGCGCACGCCCGGCTATCCGTATCCCGTCTTCATCCTCCTGCCCCTCCTGATGATCAAGGCCTTCGGGGCGCCGCTCCTCGCCCTCGCCCTCCTCGGCGCCATCCTTGCGGGGAAGGACCGCCGCCCCGCCCTTTCCCTGTCCGTCGGGCCGCTGCTGTTCTTCGCCCTCCTCCTGCCGATGGAGAACTGGGGCTCGAGCAAGACATGGCTTCTCTCCGCCCTGGTCTTGCCACTCATCCTCCTTTCCGTAATCGGGACGGAAGCGCTCCTTTCCTCGCCCAAGAAGGGGCGCGCGATCGCCGCCGCGGCCGGGCTCGCCCTCCTGATCCTCCTCGCGTTCTTCGCCCTCGCGCGCCGGGCCCTTCCCGCAGGACGCTAGGTGGTATGCGAGGTTCTCCGCCCTCAAATGGCCTGCCGCCACGCCCACCGAGGCGCGGGTTGGGGAGGGATTCCCGATCCTTCCCGCGCGCGCCGACCTCCTCTTCGCGCGCCTTCCGCCGGGAGAGTTCGCCCGCCTGACCGTTGTGCCCGGCTCGAGGGGCTGCGAGCTCTATGGCTATTCCGGCCAGCCCATCGAGGTGAACGCGGTGTTCCTCGCATCCGACTACACGAAGATCGGCCCCGCCTTCCTCTGCAACGCGGTCGTCATACCTTACATGGAAAAGCCCGAAATACTCGAGCGCATCCTCTCGACTTATCCGGCGTATCTCATGTTGCCGGAGGTCTTCCCCCAGCGCAACGAGTTCGACAGGAACTGGGCGCGGGGGCAGGGCTTCGAGCTTCAGGAGTGGGGGAAGATAAGGTCCGGCTACCTGACGGTGGGCGACGCCGGGGTGTACAGGCTGACGCGCGCCGGGCAGCGGTAGCGCGCATAGCCGGCGCAGCCCCCCTTCCGTCCCTTGCACGCAAACGCGCAACGCCCCGGGAAAAAACGCTCAACCAAACAGATAAAAAGGGTTGTAAGGGCCGTACAACCTTCCCCAAGATGTCGGAAGAAGTCGAATCGAAATCGGAGCCGGAAGCGGCGGACCTCAAGGCGGAAGGGTTGCCCGCCCGGCCAAGGATCCTTGACCGTGGCACGGCGACCGCCGCCCTCGACGGCATCCAGGCCGCCGAGATGAGGAGGATAATCGACGACGCGCTCCTGCGCCTGAACTACGGGCGCCTCGCGGGCGTCGGCTCCGTCATGCGCACTGTCTTCCCCCCGATAAGGCTCGTCGAGCGCTTCGACTGCGTCATCACCGAGGAGCTGGCCGAGACGGGCCTCGCGAGCGCGGCCAGGTTCCGCGACAGGCGCGAGGGCAACCAGGAGGCGATAACCGCGGCCTTCATCCCCTCCCCGTCCGATCCGTCCGTTTTCACGCGCGTCAACCTCGCCTGCGCCAAGTTCCCCTACCAGAGAAAGCTCGCCGAGGTCTACAACTCGCTTTTCGGGGATTAAGGATAAATAGGCGCAAAACCGGGCCTTTCCCGTGCCCGACCAGCCGACGGCGGCAAGCGGCAACAAAAAGAGCTTCCTTGAGAACGTAAGGAGCGAGGTGCACGAGCCCTTCCTCGAGCGCGAGCGCGCCGAGGAGGCCAAGGCCGAGGCGAGCCTCCTCGAAAGCCTCAAGCAGGTGCCGACAACTACTCCAGTCATCGAGACCAAGGTCGACTTGTTCTGCAGGAACCTCTCGTTCGTCAAGGACTATGTTGAGGAGGTGGACAGGGTCGCCGCGAAGCTGGGCGCCGATCCCGCCCGCCTGGAGCGCGTGGCAAAGATCCTCCAGGAGAAGGGGATAGTTGAGCTCATTTACCCTACGGGCGTCTTCTCGCGGATACGCGCGCGCCTCCTCTCAGACCTTGAGAAGAGGAAGGTGACGAAGCTCAACGGCGCCGCGGTGGAAGCATACAGCGTCGTCGCATCCGGAGTCCCCGCGACGGTCACAATCCTCTCGGTCCCCGGCGAGATAAGGCCCGTTTACTCCATCGAGACCCCGCAGATAGGCCCCTACACCGACGCGTTCCTTGAGTTCGTGCGAGACGAGCTCGCCCGCGAGAGCCCCGTGCAGGTCGAGGAGATAACGGACCAAAAGAAGCTAGCGACGCTCAAGGAGAAGTTCTACGTCTCGGCCTACGCGCGCATAATTCAGGAGTTTCCGGAGCTCTCCGAGGAGTACAAGAAGATCCTCGCGGGCACGCTCCTCCACAGGATGTACGGCCTCGGGGACATCGAGCTCCTCCTCGCCGACGACGCCCTCGAGGAGGTCGGGATCAACGGCGCATCCTTCCCGGTATCGGTCTACCACAGGAAATGGGGCTGGCTCAAGACGAGCGTGCACATGCGCACGGAGGCCGAGGTCTACAACTACGCCGCGCAGATAGGGCGGAAGAGCGGCAGGGACATCACGAACCTCAACCCGATAATGGACGCGGCGCTCACCACGGGCGACCGCGTGTCGGCGACCCTCTTCCCGATCTCGACGAGCGGCAACACGATAACGATCCGGCGCTTCGCGCGCAACCCCTGGACGATCACGAACTTCATCTCGCCCGCGAGCAGGACGATGTCCCTCGAGATGGCCGCCTTCCTCTGGCAGGCGATACAGTACGAGATGAACATACTCATAGCCGGGGGCACCGCGACGGGGAAGACGAGCACCCTCAACACCCTCTGCGCCCTCGTCCCGCCGACGAACAGGATAATCACAATAGAGGACACCCGCGAGCTCTCGATGCCCTTGTACCTCGCGTGGAACTGGATCCCCTTGACGACGCGCGGCGAGAACCCGGAGGGCAAGGGCGAGGTGTCGATGCTTGACCTCATGGTCTCCGCCCTGCGCATGCGCCCGGACAGGATATTCCTCGGCGAAGTGCGGCGCCAGCGGGAGGCCGAGGTGATGTTCGAGGCGATGCACACGGGCCACGCCGTCTACTCCACCCTGCACGCGGACAATTCGGCGCAGGTCCTGAGGAGGCTCACCAAGCCCCCCATCTCCGTGCCGGCCGCCGAGATGGAGGCCCTGCCCCTCATCGTCGTCCAGTACCGGGACAGGCGGCAAGGTATAAGGCGCACCTACGAGATAGCCGAGGTCGTCCCCGCCGCGGGCGAGGAGAGCAACCTCTCCCTCAACGTCCTCTACCGCTGGCGCGCGCGGGGCGACGCGTTCGAGAAGAAGGAGGAGAGCACGCGCGTCCTCTCGGAGCTCAACCTCCACACGGGCATGACGATTGGGGAGCTCAACGACGACCTCAAGATGCGCGAGGAGGTCCTCTCCTGGATGCTGCGTAACGGAGCAAGCGACGTGGACGACGTCGGCTCCGTGATGAGCCTGTTCTACAAGAACACCCCCGAGCTCCTCTCGCTCATAAGGCGCGAGAAGAGCTCGATGTCCGACGTGAGGGGGCTGGTCAATTCCTAGGGTATGCGAACAGACCCCGTGTTCTTCCTGGTCAGGCAGAAGCCCTCCGCGAGGATGATGCGGCCCGTGATAGGCCTCGCCTACTTCCTCGCGGGTCTCGTCCCGGGCCTCAAGTACGACATTGAGGAGAGCGGGATGGATGCGGGCGAATACATGAGCGCCGCGATCGTGAACACCCTGCTCCTTTCCCTCGCCGCGTTCGCGGCTCTCGTCTTCGTCGGGACGTCCCGCGGGCTGATCGGCGCCAAGGCGCTCTGGACGTCCGCCGGGATGCTCGCCTTCGCAAAGATCGGCCTCCTCCCGCCCGCCGTGATGGTGATCGCCCTGATGGCCTTCTTCCTCTACTATCCCAAGATGCTCCTCAGGAAGAGCGCCGAGACATTGGACAAGGACCTCGTCTTCGCGCTCAAGGACCTGCTCCTCCAGATAGACTCCGGCGTCTCCCTCTTCGACGGGATGGTGAACGTGAGCCGCGCCGACTACGGCTCGGTCTCCGACGAGTTCCGGGCGGTCGTGCAGGACATAAACGCAGGGATGCCCGAGGACAAGGCCCTAGAGAAGCTCGCCCTGCACACGGAATCCGAGTTCCTCAAGAAGGCGCTCTGGCAGGTGATAACCGCCCTGCGCGCCGGGAGCGGGGCGCAGAAGGCCCTCGAGAGCGTCCTCGTGGTCCTGGAGAAGAACCAGCGCGACCAGATCAAGGCCTACACCCAGGAGCTCAACCTCTGGTCAATGGTCTACATGGTCTTCGCGGTCGCGGTCCCGGGCCTCGGGACGACGATACTCATCATCATGTCCGCCTTCTCCGGGATGAGGATAACGGAGTCCGTGTTCATCCTGATAATAGGAGCGTGCATCGTGGTGGAGCTCGTGATAATAGGGTTCATCAAGGTGAGGAGGCCGGCGGTCCACTCGCTCTGAGCGGGGGGCGGAACGAACAATGGCAAGGACGGAGCGCGACAGCAATTTCGTCTACTATCTCCTGGGATCCCTTGTGCCGAAAGGCACACGCGAGACGTTCAGGCGGACCCTCCTCCACGCGGGGATGACCGACGAGCCGCAGGCGTGGTGGGGGCGCACGATCGTCCTCTCGCTCCTCGCCGGCCTCGCCTTCCTCGCGGCGGGATACTGGCTTCTGAAGCTCTCCTCCCCGTTCCTCGCCGCGGCCTTCTCGACGGGCCTCGCGATAGGGCTCGTCCTCATGTACGTCTCAGTCTACGTGAGGGTTGAGGACAGGCGCAAGCGCGTCGAGCGCATCCTTCCCGACCATCTCCAGCTGGTCGCGGCGAACATCCGCTCCGGCATGACCCCTGTCGTTGCCCTGCGAACGGCCGTCCGCCCCGAGTTCGGGATCTTGGAGGAGGAGATAAAATACGCGACAACCAAGTCCCTCGGGACGGAGAACATAACGGACGCGATGAAGGAAATATCGCGCCGCATTGATTCCGCCGTCCTGGAGCGCGTCGTCTCGCTCTTCGCGGCGAGCCTCAAGAGCGGCGGGAAGCTGGCGCGGCTCCTGGAGAGCACCGCCGAGGACATAAGGAAGGGCCAGGAGCTGAAGGCCGAGCTCGTCACGAGCACCAAGATGTACGTCCTCTTCGTCCTCTTCGTCGTGATAATAGGCACGCCCGTCCTCCTCGCGATCTCCCTGCGGTTCATAGACATGATAACGGCCCTCCAGACCGGCACGGCCGCGACGGCGGAAGCGGGCTCGGCGGCCCTAGGCGGCTTCGCGGTGAGCGTGTCCTTGAGCAAGGAGTTCCTCTCGCGCATATCCTATTTCATAGTCATCGCCAACGGGATACTCTCGGCGGTCCTCGTCGGGGTCATCCAGGAGGGGCGGGCGATGAGCGGCCTGAAATACGCCCCGTTCGTCGTCGCCGCGACCCTCGCCGTCTTCTACGTCGTGCAGAACTACGTCTTAGGGTCCTTCCTCGCCGTCTAGGCAGGAGCCCCCTGGGAAGCCCCCCGGGAAGCCCCCTGGGAAGCCCCCTGGGAAGCCCCCTGGGAAGCCCCCCGGGAAGCCCCCTGGGAAGCCCCCCGGGAAGCCCCCCGGAAACCCCGTTTTCACCGCCAATAGTTAAATATCGGAACGGAATGCAGACCGCCCTATGGAAGGAAAGCGGAGCGCGCAAGCGTCCACGGAATATCTGGTGATTTTGGCCGTAGTTGTCATCGTAGCCCTCGCGGTGGTCGGGGTGCTCGGCGGGTTCCCCACCATATCCAAGGGGATCTCGGAGAAGGATTCCGCAATGTACTGGCAGGCAGCCGACATCGCGATCGTGCGCTACTTCGCCAATTCCACCGGCACCTGGGGGATTCTCAGGAACAACAAGAACTTCGCGGTGAAGCTCCAGAACCAGAGCGCGAGCCCCTCGAGCCTGCGCCTGGGCTCCTCGGTAACCCTCTCGCCTGGCGAGAGCACGACGAACTTCTACCTCCTCGCTAACTCCACGTCCGGCACGCTCTGCGCGACCGCCGGCGCCGGCTCGTTCCTTGTGAGCGTCGCGGACCTGCAGTTCAACTACACCGACCCGACGTACGGGACCGTCTACATCTTCACCGGGATCAAGCCGTTGGTCGGTTCCTGCTAGAACCTCCCAATGACCTTCTCAAGAGGACTGACAGGTCCTCGGCGGAGGGCCCCTGATCGGCAGCTGTTAGGCTGACCGGCCGACCTGGTCCTCTGCAGGGAACCTCCGAGGCTCCTGTTGACCGGCCTGAAGGGGCACGGCAAGGCGGCTTCCCTGAACCCCCCGGAAACCCCGTTTTCACCGCCAATAGTTAAATATCGGAACGGAATGCAG
>DYHY01000015.1:0-11197 GCA_020723935.1 Candidatus Micrarchaeum sp. | reverse complement strand
AGGATTCCGCAATGTACTGGCAGGCAGCCGACATCGCGATCGTGCGCTACTTCGCGAACGACACCGGGACGTTCGGGATAATCAGGAACAACAAGAACTTCGCGATCTCCCTGACTTCCAGCACCGGGACCGGCGACGACATACCGGGAACGGGCCTCGCCCTCTCGCCGGGCGAGAGCACGACGACCTTCAGGATCCTCTCGACCGTCTCCGGCGCGCAGTGCGCGGCGGCGGGCACGGGCTCCTTCACAGTCCCCGTCTCCGAGCTAGGGTACGGCTACAAGGACCCGGCGTACAACACTGTCTACAACTTCACCGGGATCAAGCCGTTGGTCGGTTCCTGCTAGAACCTCCCAATGACCTTCTCAAGAGGACTGACAGGTCCTCGGCGGAGGGCCCCTGATCGGCAGCTGTTAGGTCGCAAGCAGGCTAGAGAAATGCGCGGCCCTCGCGGGCCGCGCAGCCCTCAGTTTTTCCCCAAAATCGGCGGCCCCGGGCCCCCTTACCGGATTATAAACACGCAATCACTGTTAACCTTTTCAGGGTAAATTGTTAAATAATATCTTCATCCTCAGGCGGGATGGCAAAGCAGAGGCCTGCACAAGGCTCAGTCGAATACCTGGTCGTCCTGGCCGTCGTCGTGATCGTCGCCCTCTCGCTCGTGGGCGTGCTCAGCGGCTTCCCGACGCTCGCGCAGGGGGTCTCCGAGAAGGAGTCCCTTGCATACTGGCAGGGGGCCGACGTCGGCCTCGAGAGGCGCCCTACTTCAGCTCCCTTTCCGGCTCGCGCGTGATCGTGAGGAACAACCTGCCTTTCGAAGTGATCCTGAGCAACCTCACTTTCAACGGGAACCTGGGGTACAACGGCACGGCTTCCTTCACCTTATCGCCCGGCCAGGCTGTGACAATCGACGTGACGGACGGCCCGTCGAACCCCTGCAGCGGGGCGGTTCCCAGGAGCATCACCTATTCGGCGGCCGCCTGGGTTGACTACCGCGACAGCTCCGAACCCATCAACAGCCACCAGTTCATCGGCTCGATGCCCTTGGTCGGAACCTGTCAATAGGCAGAAGCCCTCCCGCTTGCGGCGGACGTCGCTTGCTTTAGGCTCCGCCGCAGAGAGGGGGCTTGCGGAGCCCGCCGGCGAAGGGCCGCGGCCTTCCCGCCCGTCCGGGACTTGCCAAAGGGGGCTGGCCGGTCCGATTTTACTTCTTTTTCGTCCTTTTCTGGTTGTACCACCTTTACAACACCAATCCCCTTTTCGGACCAAAAGGATAAATAACAATTCCGGTTGTAATAGCCCTTACGTCCCACCATGGCAGCGCAGAAACGAGCCCAATCGTCGACGGAATACCTTGTGATTCTGGCGGTAGTCGTGATCATCGCCCTCGCGGTCGTAGGAGTCCTCGGAGGATTCCCGACCCTGACGAAAGGGGTCTCGACGAAGGACTCCCTTGCGTACTGGCAGTCCGGGGACATCGGAGTCGAGCGCCCCTACCTCAGCGTCGCCCAGACGTCGAGCATCGTCCTCCGGAACAACCAGAACTTCGGCGTCACGGTGACGAATGTCACCTTCAACACCGCCCTTGCCTACAACGGCTCCTCGTCTTTCACGCTCTCGCCCGGGCAGACTGCGACCGTCACAATAACGAACGGACCGACCAACCCTTGCAACGGCCAGACCGCGGGATCTTCGACCTATTCGCCGACGGTGAAGATAACCTACTACGACACCTCGAACACCGTGAACACCTACCAGTTCACCGGAGCGAAGCCGCTCGTAGGAACTTGCCAGTAATAGACGGGACCCTCCGAAGAGAGGGCTCTGCAGAGCCTGCCAGTAAACCCGACCGGACCTCGACGCGGGTCTCGGCCCCTTGTAGGCGCCCGCCGGTAAGCTGATTCCGGAAAAAGGCTTTCCAGGCCTTCATTTCCCTTGGCCCGGCGCCTCACCCCCCCCCTTTTCCTTCCGGTGCGTTTCTGCGCAGAACGGCTTTCCCGCCCGTGAAAAGAATAAATACCGCCCGCAGCCCTTACGTCCCACCATGGCAGCGCAGAAACGAGCCCAATCGTCGACGGAATACCTTGTGATTCTGGCGGTAGTCGTGATCATCGCCCTCGCGGTCGTAGGAGTCCTCGGAGGATTCCCGACCCTGACGAAAGGGGTCTCGACGAAGGACTCCCTTGCGTACTGGCAGTCCGGGGACATCGGAGTCGAGCGCCCCTACCTCAGCGTCGCCCAGACGTCGAGCATCGTCCTCCGGAACAACCAGAACTTCGGCGTCACGGTGACGAATGTCACCTTCAACACCGCCCTTGCCTACAACGGCTCCTCGTCTTTCACGCTCTCGCCCGGGCAGACTGCGACCGTCACAATAACGAACGGACCGACCAACCCTTGCAACGGCCAGACCGCGGGATCTTCGACCTATTCGCCGACGGTGAAGATAACCTACTACGACACCTCGAACACCGTGAACACCTACCAGTTCACCGGAGCGAAGCCGCTCGTAGGAACTTGCCAGTAATAGACGGGACCCTCCGAAGAGAGGGCTTTGCAGAGCCTGCCAGTAAGGTAGAGGACGCAAAATCCGGCAAGAGGGCCCCATCCTTGCGGGGCGGGCCCCGCGCCGCCCGGGAGAACGAATTATCCCACTCTCTGATAGTATTTGTTTTTAAGCGGCAAGGAGCCCCACCGCGCACGATATGGCGCGCCTGAGGGAGCGTTTGCGCAGGGTTTCCGAAGGCACCTTTGCCCCGGGGAATACTATGCGGCGGTCCTGCCGGAGGATCTTGAGAGGGAGTTTTCCCGGGACGAGACCCTCCTGCGCCTCGCCCTTCCCGCCGCGGCGAAGGGGGCGGCGGTCGCGGCCTGCATCGCCAGGGCGCCCGCCCCCGCGCACGGCCGCATGGATTACACCGCTTTCGTCCATTTCGCGGCGAACGCTTGGCTGGCCGCCGGCACGGAAGCGGCGGGGAGGCTCGGCTCCCGCCCGCTGGGGCGCGCCGCGGGAGCGGCTGCCGGAGCAGTCTCGGCCGGGAAGGAGGTTGCAGACGTCTCCACGAACCCGGCCGCCTACAAGATCCTGGAATCCAGCTACGATCTCCTCGCCGACGCGGCGGGCTTCGGCCTGACGTACGCTTACGAGCGGGCCGTGCCGTGACCAGGCACATGGATTCCCTCGCTTCCGAATACGCGGCCCTCTACGGGCGGCCCATCCTGGGCAGCGCCCCCCCGGCGGGGAAAACTTCGGACTCTAAAAGTTAAATACGGATTTGCGCCCTATAATGGCATGGCGGCCGAGAAAGCCCAATCCGCGGTCGAATACCTCATGATACTCGCCGCCGTCCTGATAATAGCCCTCGCCGTCATCGGCGTCGTGACGAGCTTCCCATCGATCTCCAGCGGGATCTCCCGGCGCGAGGCCCTCTCCTACTGGGAATCTGCGGACATAGGGATCACCAAGCCCTTCATGAGCGCCTCCTCGACGGGCGGGACGAGCAGCGTGACGATAAGGAACAACCAGAACTTCCCCGTCCTCGTGAACTCGCTCTATTTCGGCTCGACGAACGTCCACTACAGCGGCCTCCCGATGAGCTTCTCGCCGGGCGCGACGCGCCTCGTGACGCTCGTCGCGCAGGTCCCCTGCACCTCCGCCGGCCAGACGTATTTCGTCTCCGACGTGCGGATAGGGTATGCGGACGCCACACTCCCCTCCAACGTCTACAACTTCACCGGGGCGCGCCCGCTGATAGGGACGTGCCAGTGATTTAGCGGCGCGGCGGACAAAGAAGGCGCCGGAAGGCAACCGAAGGCCCTCCCGGGCCGGTTAACTGCCCCGAGGGACAATTTTAAAAGAAGGCGCGAAGGAAGGCTCGCAGATGGCAAGGACAATAGCGGTTCTCTCCGGGAAGGGGGGGACGGGGAAGACGTTCCTATGCTCGGCCCTCGGCGCGTCCCTCGTCTCCGACTTCAAGAAAAGGGTCCTCCTTGTGGACTGCAACTTCTCCTCGCCGAGCCTCGGCGTGTTCCTCAACATCGTGCGCCCGGCTGCGACGCTCTACAGCGTCCTTGCGGAGGGCGCGCAGATGGGGGCTGCTGTCTTCGCCCACGACACGGGCCTGCACGTCGTCCCCTCCTCCCTCTCGATCGGGAAGGACGCGAGCCCCGACAACCTCCAGGCCGCCCTCTCCCAGGTCGTCGCCGGCTACGATTTCATCCTCCTCGACTGCGCGGGCACGATGACGCAGGCGGAGATTTCCGTCGCGCGGGCCGCGGGCGAGGCGTTCATAGCGACGACGCCCGAAATCCCGGCCGTGACGGGCGCCCTCAAGCTCATCGGGACGCTCCAGTCCGCCGGCGTCCCGGTCACGGGCGTCATACTCAACAGGTTCAAGGGACGGGGCGAGAAGCACGAGCTGCGTGCCGAGGAGATAGAATCCGCGACGAAATCGCGCGTGCTCGTCACCATCCCGGAGGACCTTGTCGTGAGGGAGAGCACCTTCGCAAGGACGCCCGCGACCCTCTACAACCCAGCCTCCCCCTCATCGGTCGCCGTGCGCGCCCTCGCCGCGGACATCCTGGGCCTGCCGCATCCGCAGAAGCCCTCGATATTCGGCTCCCTCCTCGGGGGGAAGCGGCGGCCCGAAGCGAGGTCTGCTTCCACCAAGATCTCCCTGCAGCTGGAGGGCGTGCGCGCGGGCGTGATGTTCCCGGCCGCCCCGCAGACCCAGCAGCCCGCGGCGGCAGCGGCGCCCCAGCCTGCCCAGGCATTCACTATCCAACCGGCCGTCCAAGCGCAGAGGCAGCAGCAAGCGCCATCCGCAGCAGCCCCGGAGCAGCAGCCCCAGCCGCAGCAGCGCAGGACAAAGGACGACTATATGAAGGCGTGGATGGACGGGAAGATGACCCTCGACGAGATGATGGAGAAGATCGCCCAGCTCGAGAAAGGGGCATGACCCGCGTCACGATAGCGAAAAACAAAGGAGATGAAAGGAGACAGAAATGAGCGTCGGAATATTTTGCAGGTTCGACGGGGGGCTCATCGCCGCAAGCGACGGCTTTGAGTACAACCCCTCGTCTTGGGAGAAGCGGGCGAGCGCGACGAAATACGCGGCTTTCCAGAAGCCGTTCGGGCACGGTGTGGTAATATGCACTGGGAACCCGGAGCTTTCCAAGAAGCTCATCGCGGCGGTGCCGCAGCAGCTCAACGAGCTCACGCTCGCGGAGCTCGCCAAGGGCGCGGCGGATCTGCTGCGTAGGGAGGCCCAGAAGAACGCGGGATACCCGAGGCAGGCAGAGAAGCTCCTCGAGCAGACGCCCGCCCTCATTGTCGGATACGACAGGACGATAGAGAAGTTCGGCGCATACCAGGTGACGAACGGGTTCCAGACCTCCCTCGAGGGGACCGACTTCTTCTCGATAGGGATCGGCGCGCAGTACGCCTTCTCCGGGCGCATCCGCCAGAAGCTTGCGGGGATGGAGCTGGCCCTGGAGAGCACGCTCCTCGCCTATGCCAATTCCCTGAAGATCCGCGGCGTCGAAGGCTATGCACGCATCCAGGTCATCGGCGTCACCGACGTCACGACCCTGGACGCGCCCGCGTGCACGTTCCTCGGGAACCTCGCGGTGCTCGACCTCCTTCTGGGGACCAAGCTCCTCAAAGAGGACGCGGCGGTTATGCCCTCGACGGAGAAGCAGGTTTCGCCCGCCGCCCATGAGAAGCTTTCGGCGCTCAAAATAGACCCATCGCTCCTCTTCAGGACGCAGCTAGGATTCAACAACTGGCAGGAGCTTTTGGGGAAGGCATAGGCGCATGGGACTCGCCCTTCCGCGATTCCTCACGAAGCGGGGGAAGAACGACGAAGAGAAGGCCCTCTTTCCCCTCGCCGGGCCAGCGTCGGGGCGGGCGGGCGGCTCGTCGAGGACACGGGATTCTTCGCTAGCGTCTACACCACCGTCCCGGTATTGCAGGTCCTCGCGTCCCCGCCGGCCGAAGTGGCCGCCGCGGTCGCGAGGCGCGCCGGGGCTTACTGCGCGAGGAACGCGGGATACGCCCCCCTGCCCCTAGCTGAGCTGGAGGAATGCGCGGCGCGCCACAGGGAGTTCTACTCGCGGGTCGGGGCACGGGCCTAACTCGGTCCAGTCGGGCGGACTGCTCCGCACCGCGGAGGCCCGCAGCCCTCCGGATCCGCACTAGTCTAACGGGTTATTGCGCACGACCTGGTGCTGGCGCGCGATGCCCAGCAGGAAGAGGAGGGCGAAGACTAGGTACGCCGCCTCCGGCTCGTGGGCTAGGACGCCCGCGGGTATCGGGAGGGACATCGCCTTGGCCAGGGTGAAAGCCTGGGCGAGGGCGAAAGCCACCGCCGACGCTATTATGTAGCGCCAGGAGACCTCCGTGTTCTCGTTCGTCTGCTTCCTCAGGATCAGGACGGCTATCACTCCCGATGCGATCGCCGCACCGAGGGTTGCCACCTGCATGATCGTCGCCATTTCCACTGCCATTTCCCGCCCTCCTCCCCGCTCCTCCTATAAAACGGATTTCCCTCGCGGCCCCTGCTCCCGCAAATGCTTTTTATACTGCGGCCGCCTCCCCTAGCCCGTGCCGATTCCAATCGCCGTGGCGGCCTATCCGGATGACGACGACTCCGGGGAGAAGGCTCCGCCCGTCCGCCGCCAGGCGCCGCCCGCTCCCTCCGGGGAGTCCGGTCCGGTCCGCCGTTTCTCCCGGGACGATCCCGCGCAGGCGGGGCAGCCGCAAGGTGGCGATCCTTCCGGGATGAAGGACGCGTTCATCGTGCTTTCCAAGGCCCGCCAGGAGACTTCCGAGCAGATAGAGGAGGCCCTGCGGGTCAAGGCGGCCCTCGAGCAGAAGTCCGAGCAGCTCAGGAGCCGCCTCCAGGCGGCCCAGGGCCTCCAGCAGGAGATTGACCGCGGCTTCACGGGCATCGAGAGCCACCTCAACGAGCGCCGCGAGGATTTCAACCGCCTCTCCGTCCTCTCGGAAAGCCTTGCCGCGAACCTTCAGAAGGTGATATCGTACCTGGACCGCCTGCACGCGGAAGTGGACGCCGCGCGCACGAGCTACGCGGACAAACGCGCGGAGGTAGGGGCCCTCCACAAGGAGGTGTCCGACACCGCTAGCTCGATCTCGGCCAGGCTCTCGGAGCTCGAGGGCCTGAAGAAATCCTCCGACGACAGGATAGCGTTCATAGAGGAGGCCGCCCGCAGGATGGCTTCCGCCCTGCCCGACGCCAAGGACCGGCTCGAGGAGTTCCGCAGGGTGACCGAGGCCCTCGAGCAGCAGGTGAGGACTTCGCGCGAAATAGCGGATTCCAAGAAGGCGGAAGTGACCGCCGTCGTCGAGTCGATAAAGGCGCAGGCTTCGGACGCGAGGAAGGCGTCCGACCTCCTCGGCGGCGAGGTCAACGCGATAAGGGCGGCGATCGAGGGCAGGCGCCAGGAAGCCGAGAAGCTCAAGGCGACCTTTGAGTTCATCCTCCCGGACGTCCACGCCAAGATTGCGGGCCTCGATTCCCTCAAGGCGAACTTCGAACAGAAGCTCCTCTCCTTCAAGGAGGTGCAATCCTCGGCCGAGGAGCTCATCCCAAAGATAGATTCCAAGATCGCGTTCGTCAAGCAGGCGCACGAGACCCTCGAGTCCGAGATGCAGAAGAGCCAGGGCTTCGTCGAGTCCAGACTCTCGGAGCTCAAGAGCCTGCGCCAGCAGGCGGAAAGCCAGGCGCAGACCCTCTCCTCGCGCGTCTCGGAACTCGTGGCCTCGCAGGCGAGGCTTGACGACCTGACCACAGGAGCGAACGCGAAGCTCGAGTCGTTCAGGCGCTCGAGCGAGGACCTGGACTCGCGCCTCTCCGAGGCGGGGACCAAGCTTTCCGCCCTCAAGCAGATAGAGTCGTCCATTTCCGCGAAGTTCTCCGACCTGCAGGCTATGCAGGACACCTCCTCATCCAGGCTCTCCTCCGCCGAGGAGCGCGCGTCCAAGCTCAAGAGCGCGGTCCTCGCCCTGGAGAACGAGGTCATAACGTCCAAGCAGAGGATCGAGTCCTCCACTTCGGACATAATGAGGATCCGCTCGGACGTCGAGTCGCTGGACGCGCGCGCGTCCTCGCTCCGCCAGACATCCGTCTCGCTCACCGAGGGCATGGCCAAGATAGCTACGGACCTCTCCGCGAGGCGGGGCCAGGTCCAGAAGACCGAGGAGCAGGCGGAGCAGCTCATTGACGAGACGACGAGGAAGCGCGAGGCGGCAGTCTCCGAATACCAGCGCAAGGTCGCGGCGATCTCCGAGCAGGTCGAGCGCGGCCTCAAGAAGGCGTCCGATCTCACGTCCGCAGTCGACGGCCTCCAAGCCTCCCTCAAGGACGAGATGGAGTCCGTGAAACGCTCCGTCTCGGAATCCGAGCAGGCGCGCGAAAGCCTCAAGGGCGTGGACGAGGATCTCACCGAGAAACTCGGGGAGATAGAGGTGAAGATAGGCTTCCTCGTCTCCAAGGAGAAGGACCTCGACGCCCGGGTCGAGGCGTTCGGAAAGATCGAGGACGCGGTCTCCCAGAAGCTCGCGGCAATCGACTCGAGGCTCTCGGACCTCTCCTCCAAGCAGGCGCTCCTCGAGAGGAAGTCGGTCGAGATAGACGCGATAAAATCCGCCTTCGAATCCAAGATGTCCTTCTCGCCCCGGGCCTATCCCGCGCAGCCGAGGCCGTCCGAGCAGAGCCCGGATGCCAACGCATCGGACCTCGCGAAGAAATCGCAGGACCTCATGGCCGAGGTGTCAAACCTGGAGGCGCTCAAGAGCCAGAGGAAGGAGCTCTCCGAACTCCTCATGCTCCTCTCCAACCAGAAGGAGGAGGGCCTCGTCTCCGAGAAGCATTTCGAGGACATATCGCGCCAGACCCGCGAAAAGCTCAAGGAGATAGACGCGCGCATCGCACGCACCCTCTCCATTGAGGACCACCTTGACAAGCACCAGGCGGAGATAAGTAAGATCAAGTCGATGCTCAGGAGCCACAAGGCGTACTACAACATGTGACCCGGGCGCGCCCCCCTGGGAGCGCGATACCACTTATTTATAAATATTTTATAAATAAATGCCCCTCCCGTCGGTCCCCTCCCACCCGGACCCGAAAAAAGGATATATCCCCGCGCGCCATCACGGCCGCGATGCCGGCAGAGGAAGGGAAGAAAGGAAAGGCGCAGAGGCGAACCATCCTCCTTCCACCCCCGATAGTCACATGCGGCTTCCCGACGATGGGCGGGATTCGGCCGCACGTTTTCTGCGACGCGATGAACAGGTTCTTCTCCTCGCCCGAGGCCGCCGTCGGGCTCGTCACCCGCGGGTCGTCGGTCTCCTGCGCCTTCTCCTCTTTCTCGCGCAAGACGATAGAGAGCAGGACGATGTTTTCCCTCGAGGAGGCCGCCCTCCCGGACGGCCTGCGCGACGAGGCGGAGTTCTCGGCGCACCTGGAGGGGAGGTGGCTCTCGGCGCTGAGGGACCTCTTTGTCGGGACGAAGAAAATCCTGCGCTCGACAGACCCACTCTTCTCGTCGGGGTTCTTCCCGTACGCGCGCGCATGGCTCTCGGCTGAGAAGCTCTCCTCCACTCTGGACGTCCCTGTCGTCGCCTGCCCGTCGTGCGGGAAGGACCTGACCGATTTCTCCGAGCGGATCGAGCCGCGGCTCCTCCTGAACTTCGCGGTCGCGGATCTCATCCTCCTCGCGGAAATCAGGAAGCCCCAGGACGCCTTCGCGGCGTGCGCCCTCTGGGTCGACCCGTCCGCCGCATACGCCCGCTGGCGTTCCAAGGGAAACAAGAATGTTTCGTACGTGTTCCTCAGGGAAAGGCTCCCGGATTTCTCAGCGCAGCTGGGCGAGGGGAGCGTCGAGATGGAATTCACGGGGAAAGACCTCCTCGCTAGCGCGGCGAAGAACCCGGTGACCGAGGAGTTCGTGCCGATCATACCCGGAAAACCCGGGAGCCCGACGGGAATCTCCGTCTGCTCGCCGGGAACGGACGCCGGGGACCTGTCCGGCCTGCGCGTCCTCTCCTCCTCGCCGCAGATCCTCTCGCAAAGCGGCCTGTCGCAGAGGAAGCTTGAGGAAGTCCAGGTGAAATTCCCTGCGAGGGACGGAATGTTCACGGAGGTGTGCGGGAGGTTCCACGGCCTCCCTGTCGGGGAGGGCGCGCCCCTGATGCGCCACGAATTCCTGAGGAGCGGCGCCGCATGCGAATTCCTCGAACCGGCGCGGGGCGAGTGCGGGTTCTGCGGCGCGAGGCTCCTCTGCGCGGTGCGCGCGGATTCCCCCGTCCTCCTCTTCTCCTCCAAGAGCTGGTCGGATTCCATCTCCCTCGTCCCCGCCGCGGCCGGGATGCTGGCGCAGCTCCCTAGCGGCGATCGGCCCCCCTCGGATCCCTTCCTTTTTTCGGCGTTCCACCTCCTCTGCGGCCTGCCTGCGGAGAAATCCCCGCCGCCCGTCGCGTTCGACTATCTTTTCGGCAAGGAAAGCAACTTCAACTCCGTCCTCAAGAGCTGCCGCGGCGTCCTTCCCAAGGAGGCGCTCCTTTCCGCAAGGCAGGCGGCCGGACTCGTCTTCTCCGAGGGGCCCGAAGGTTCTTCGTCGCCGTCATCCTTCTTCGTCTTCTCCGGAAAGCCGGAACGCTGGCCCTCGGACCTGTGCCGCCTGTCCTCGGCGATGCTGGAGCCGGCACAGGGACCCAAGGGCTTCATCAAGCTCCCCTTCCTCTCCTCCCACGAGCCGCTCTCCGCCCTGCTTTCCGCGTACGGCGGGGAAGCGGTCAGGCTCTCGATACTTCTTGCGGGACCCAGGAAGGATTCGGAATGCGGGACGGCGGACCTGCGCGCGGTTTCCGAAAGGATCCAGGAGATCAGGAAGCTGGTTGAAAGGATCGCCGCCCTTCCCGTGGGCGGAGCATCATCCGGGCAGGCGGAGGACTTCCTCGGCGCCGATGCGGCCGTCCGCATCGCCCGTGCGCATTCCGCAATGGAAAGCCTCATGCCCCGGGATGCCCTTCTTTCGCTGTTTTCGGGCTTTTCAGCCGTTTCCACCTATCTGCGCCGGGGGGGAATGAGCAGGGATGCCGCCGATGCCGCGGTCCTCAACCTCGCGCAAGTACTCTCACCTCTTGCGCCCGCGCTCTGCGGCGAGCTCCTCGACG
>DYHY01000034.1 GCA_020723935.1 Candidatus Micrarchaeum sp. | reverse complement strand
ATAGGGTGTTAACGACTGAGTGGTTCTGCGTCCAGGTCGTCTCCTCCACGCTGCCACGCCTCCGGGGTCGCAGGATCCTCGTAGTGGGCGTGCGTGAGCGTCTCCTTGAAGGCGAACTCGTGCTGGGACTCGTGGAGCAGGGTCTCGACGAGCTCGCCAAGCGCTATGTGGCGCGAGACTATTGTCGAGCCCCCGTCGTACTGGTTTGCGGAGAAGCCGTAGGGGAGGAAATACCCTTTGTCACCCAACTTGGCGCGCTCCTCTTCCTCCATCTCCGCTTCCGAAAGACCGCGCTCAAGGCCCTCGCGGCTGTGGATGATCTCGAAGCTTTCCCTGTCGAAGCAGACGACCGAGAGGCCCGCGTGCTCGTCGAAGACGAAGGGGAACTCGCGGCCGAAGTTGGGGACTATCAGCCTCGCCTGGATCACGCCCTTCACCTGCGGCTCGAGGGCGAGCTTCTCCTCCTTGGATTCCGCCGCCGAATAGTCGAGGAGGACGCGCTCCTCGTCCGAGGAGAGCCTCATCTAGGCACGGCCACCTCCGTGAACCGGTTCTCCCTGAGGGCCACGCAAGGCGTCCCCTTGTAGACGCGCATCGTGCCGGAGGCCGAATCGATTATCGTCGCGCAGGCGGTGCCCTCAGGGAGTAGCGCGCCCTTGTCGGAAGGCAGGGCGTCGGATATGAACGGGTGCCCGCAGATGCCCGAGTTCCTCGGATCGGCTATCTCCTCAGGGCTGTCGCCCAGCCTGTGGCTGGACATCGCCTTCTCGGGGACCGGCGCGGCCGGAGCGCCGTCGGGCCAGCCCTCGCCAGACCTTGTGCGCAGGCCGTCCTTGAACAAGACCGCGCTCCTCGCCTGGACGTAGTAGCGCCCGGCGCCTATTTCTTCGGCGATCTATTCCCTGGATGACCAGTAGGATTGTAGGATCTCCAGCTTGAGCTGCAAGTTGAGCCCAAAAACCGCTTCGAGGTCGCCTGCCGTCGCCTTGCGTATCGGGTCCTTTCCCATCCCCCTTCCCATCTATTATCCATTTGAAAATGGTTTCCTCTTAAATCCTTTTGCGCTCCAGGGGCCGCGCCCGCCGGAAAAACGCTTAAATCCGCGCAATGCCCGTCCTGAGGGACATGGACATTGGCGGCGGCAGCGGAAGCGCGGGGCCCGCGCAGATGGAAGTGCCCCCCGCGGCGGGCGAGTCGGCGACCGAATATTCGAGCGAGGCTTTCAGGAAGAACCTCTTCCTCATGATAGGCCTGTTCCTCCTAGTCTCGTTCCTCTGGTTCTTCGTTGTCAAGCCCAGGCTTTTCCCGGCGAGCTAAGTCAGGAGAAGGCGACGCTCGCATATCCCACGACGCCGCGCGAGCTCTCTCCCGAGATATCCCCGGAAGTGTAGTGGCCAAGGAGCCTCGCCTTCCCCGCGCCCAGCGCCTCCATTGCGAAGAGGGCGGCCGTCGCGGGGAGGATCCCGCACATCGAGATCCTGTTGCGCTTCACCGTCTCATAGAGCCGCTCGGGGGAAAGGGAAAGCAGCGAATCTATCGCTAGCTTGTCCATCACGATCGTCTCGCCCTGCGGGGCGTAGTGGTTGAGGTCGCTGCTCGCGATGATGAGCGTCCTCTTGCGCGCGACCGACTTCGCAAGCGCCTCGCCCACCGCCCGGCACGTCTCGAGGGAATCCTCCCAGATTATCAGCGGGAGGACAGAGAAGTCTGCGTCGCCGAAGACGCGCTGAAGGAAGGGGAGCTGCACTTCCAGGGAATGCTCCTGCACGTGCGCGCCGGCTTCCACGCGGAAGATCTTGGACGAATCGGAGAGGCGCTCGCGCAGGGCGCCGTCCACCGGGACCTTCCCTAATGGAGTCTCCCAGTTGTCAGAAGGGGAGATCGAGACGGGCGCTCCGAGGCCAGTGTGGTTGGGACCCAGCAAGACGACCGTCCTTATCCGCTCGACCGGGACGAGAGAGTAGAACTTGGCGGCGCACGGCCCGGAATAGGCGAACCCCGCGTGGGGGACGAGGCCCCCGATGAGAGAGTCCGCCTTCTCGTTGGCGCCTCCCGGCCCGAACTCCTTGTTGGAGAAGCAGGCGTTGAGGGCGTCGGAGAGATCCTCCTTCTTCCCCGGATAGAACGCGCCGGCAACTGCGGACCTCCTTGTCGCCATACAGGCATGCGGAGCAAAGGCCAATATTAATACGTCTTGGTCGGGCTTTCCGGTTTCCGGGCGGGTTCGCCGTCGGCCGCGATCACCGGGACCGCGGAATACGATGCCGGCGCTCCGGCGTCCAGGAGGGACGCGTCCGCGTGGGCGTGATCTGCGTGATCGTGCCCGTGGTCATGGCTGTGGTCGTGGTTATACTTCAGCTTCCGCGCGTATTTCGCGAGGCGCCCGCCCGCCTTCTCGACGAGGCTGTAGAGGAGATAGTTCGCCGCCGTATGGATCGCGACGACGCTCGCGGCCTCGCCAATGAGGCCCGCTTCCGCGGGGCTCGCGCCCAGGGAGAGCGCCGCGTATGTCAGGCCCGCCGTGATGGGCTCCTCCAGGACGTGCGCCGCGGCGTGGCTTATCTCGTATTTCACGAAGCCAGGGACTATCCGGTACTCCTCGCCCCGGTACTTGTGCGCGAGATAGACGAACCCCTCGGCGATTATCGGCGAGACGAGGAAGTCCCACAAACGCGTCGTCGTTCTCGTGACCGCGGTGACGAAGAGGGGATCGGGGTTCGCCGCGTACGCGAAATGCGCGGCAGCGGGGCTGACTAGCAGGTTGTCGAGGTGGGAGAGCCACATGCCGATCTTGCGGTCGTGCTTCTCCAGGAACGAGTCCGAGCGCTCCTTGAAGCTATGGAGAAGCCTCTCCCAACCCTCCCTTCCCATGGAAGAGTGGTGTCGGGGCTCCGGCTTATTGTTGGGTTCCCCGGGGGCGGGCATCAGGCCTTCCTTCGGCATCAGGCCTTGGAGAAGACTAGGCATGCCGCCCCGGAATTCTGCGTGCGCTCGAGGACTGGCAGGCCGAACGCGGCGGCCGCGGCGGACTCGTCGAACTTCCTGATTTTCACTGCTTTGGACGGGCTCTTCAGGAAGAACGTCCCGATTATTTTCCCCCCTTTCTTCGCCACGCGCGAGAGCTCCCTTGCGCCGGCGGAGAAATCGGCGTCAGGGCACATCGAAAGGATCCCGCGCTCCGCGACGACGAGGTCGAAGGTGTTATCGTCGAACTTGAGCTTCCCGAAATCCTCCCATATCGGGACGACCCGCAGGTTGAGGTTGTTCTGCTTTATGCGCGCGAAGGCGACGTCCACCGCCGCCTTGGAGACTTCCAGCATCATGACCTTGTGGCCCATCAAGCCGACGGCGCAGGCGAACTTGCCCGTCCCCCCTCCGACGAAGAGGATTATCCCTTCGCCCGCGGGAAGGAACCTCTTTATCGCGGCGCCGGAAAGCTTGGCTTCCGAGACCCAGGGCCTTCTGTTCTCGTTAGGGAGGCCGTCCAGGAACTTCTGGTAATCCATGCCGGAAAGGGGCCGCGCTGGGTAAATATTGCTTTGTCTTTTGCCGGGGCCGCCCGCGCACCCGGCGCGAAATCAACCTTTTCCTCCAGCCGGCTTTTCGCGGATGAACCGGACATATTTAAGCGGCGTTAAAATCGCCACAACGGAAAGGTGAAAACAGGATGCCTTTCAAGTTCGACAAGCCGACGCTGATTCTCATGGGAATAACTGGCGCGATAGCCGCCGCCGCGATCGCCTCGGGGAACGGGGGCGGAAGCGCGCCAGTGCCATCCTCGCTGTCAGCAGTGCAGCGCCAGGCCCTCGTCGCGGGCGCCCCAGCGGATCGCGATTCCGGGGATTCGATAAGCGGCTCCGCAGAAATCCCCTCGCAGTTCTCCTATCTCCCGACGGGAGTGTACGATTTCAGGGCGGGGAGGATGTGCGCGGACTCGGGTCTGCGGTGCGGGAGCGATCCATGAGCGCAGGCGGGGAGCTTCCAGCCAGCGGCGGTCGAGAAATGGTACGCGAGCCTCGCGGGAGTCCTCGCCCAGCAGGAGCCGGAAAGGGTGGACTATTACGTCGGCTGGGGGACCGAGTCGGGGAAGGTCGCGGTTTTCCCAGGGAAGGATTCCAACCCAGACCTGCTTCTCGTCAGGGTCGTGAACGACCCGCGCCTCGCTCGGGAAGGGCTATTCCTGCGACGGGAAATAGGCAGGAAGCGGGCGATCTGGCGTACAACGCTGTGAAAAAGCATAAAATGCCAAGGAACTATCTGCCAACCAGAACGGACTTCTAGCAGGAAACCCCAAGACCCAGGCGATCGTCAGGTGGGCGGGATTCGCGGTGGCAGGGGTGCTCACCGTGGCAGCCATAATCAGCAGCATCATCGGCGGCGGCAAGCCTTCAGCCCAGTCGCCGACGCAGGCTCCGGACGGGAGCGAGTCGCTCTACAGAAGGGCTCCCGCGGCCCAGCAGTATAGCGGGGGGGGAACTTCCCGCTACCGTCGACGACACGAGCAGATATTCGGTCGTAGGCGAGCCGATAGGAAAGTGGCGCCTTGAGCAGATATGCAAGCCGTCGGGAGTTCCGGCGGACTTCGCGACGAACCCGCTCGCTTATGCAGATCGGTTCGATTTAGAGGTCGTGCTCTCCGCTGTCGAGGGGCACGCCAAGGCGGTCGCCAAGGCCTGCGACAATTACGCTTATGTAGTGAGCCCCAATGGCGTCGTCGTCCAGGACAATCCGCATTCGGACAAGATCGGCTACACGGCGGTCCTGCAGACCAAGCTCTGGCAGTTCCTAGAAACGATCGCTTTCCCGACGGCTGCGCAGCAGGCGTCGATAAACGCGATACAGAGATGCGCGGCCAAGGGATACGAATATCCCTGCGAGGGCAAGTAAGGAGTGGCGGCCGTCCGCAAGAGCTCGCGGAAATTCCGGCAAAAAGTACAGAAACGTCCGTCCCGAGGAAAAAATATTTAATCGGCGCAAGCTTCCCGCATCCGGAGGAACGAAAAAATGTCAATGTCTAGGCGGAAGGCGGGAGCGTTGGCTGCGGGTGTCGTGGCGGGCACCCTCATCTGCGCGACCTTTGCAGGGGTCTTCGATCCGAGGAATCCGCCCGCCGCGCAGACTCCGCAGATCCAGAACTACGGCCTCACCCCAGTGACGCCGATGGCGCAGGTGCCGGGGGCGACCGCGCCGCAAGAAGGTGCGGACCCGGCCCAGACATACCTGCCCACGGCGGCTGCGCCGGACAAGGCGCCCTACTTCGTGACCCCCGTGCCGATAGGAGAGTGGCGCCTCGGGTATATGTGCGAGTCGTCGGGAGTTCCGAAGAAATCCTGCGCGACGAACCCGCTCGCTCATGCGGCTCTGTTCAATCCAGACGTCGTGCGCCTCGCTGTCGAGGAGCACGCCGCGGCGGTCGCCCAGGTCTGCAACAAGTACGCTTATGTCGTGAGCCCCAATGGCGTCGTCGTCCAGGACAATCTGCATTCGAACGAGATCAGCTACACGACGGTCCCGGACCCGCTCTTGCCGTTCCTAGAAGCGAGCGATTTCCCGACGGCTGAGCAGCAGGCGGCGATAAAAGCGATACAGGGATGCGCGGCCAAGGGATACGAATATCCCTGCGAGGGCGAGTAAGAAAGATCTTCCTGTGAGCGGGGCGATCTAGATGGGCCGGGGAAGGAAGGGGCGCGGCTTGGGCCTAGTCAGCAAGACGATAATGCTACTCACGGGAGCCGCACTCATCGCGAGCTGCAACGGGACAGCCAAGGGGACGCAGGGCACCCAGAACTTATGCGTGGATTCAACCTTCTCCTTGGCGGTCGCGACGACCTACAGCCTCCCGCCGGGAATCGAGAAGACGCACGCGGAACCCGGCTACGTGCCGATGCTGATAATCGCGGACGCCGTCGCGGAGAATGGGCTCGACCTCTTCGACAGGACGGGCGCGGGGCAGGACAGGAACGTCGTGCAGGGCACAAGGTTGTTCTTCAACGGGATCAGGGAAGAGCCCAACCCGATCGATCCGTTCAAGCAGGACCAGTACGCGAGCATCGTGGGGATCGCGGGAGAAGCGGCGCCCCCCGCGCACATGTACGAGGCGCAGGTCAGCGCCCGGGACGGGCTCCTGCAGGCGCTCGTCCCGCGCGTCGACATCTCGAATGTCTCCGGCTACTACGTCAATCCCCAGGGCGAGGCCGTCCAGGTGAAGGGCGTCTCAATCTCCCCGACGGGCGCTGTCTACGCGGGGACAGACCCCACGCTCTTCAACAGGCAAGACCCCCTAGTGAAGATGCAGGTCGCCGGGGACGATGGGAGGATAGAAGTCTCGCTCCTCTCGCCCTACGGGGTCGCGATAGCGGCGAGGAGCGTCCCGTTCATAGAAACGTCCGGCTTCAATCCGTCAAGCGGGAGGCAGGGGACCCTCGGCTGCGGCCAGACCTTCTACAGCCTCCTCAAGCACGGCGAGATGGTCTTCGGCTTCACGGACGACGGGAGGACGGGCCTCATGCCCGACCCGCTCCTGGACAGGACGGGATATTTCACGGCTGCAGTCCTCCTCGCCCCGGATTCACAGGCGGCGCTCGCGCCCCTTGTCTCGCAGGCAGCAAGCGGCGCGCACATCGTCCTCCCGACCCAGGCGCCCAACAGCGGCGAGCAGCCGCAAGCCCAGCAGCCCCAGCCGCAGGCAGTCCAGCAGAGCCTTTTCCAAGGGCCTGATGTTTCGTGGTGCCAGTCCGAGCCCTTCGCATACAGCTCGCTTAACGACATACCATACATCGGGGATTTCAGGGTTTCGGCGAGGAAGTATGCGGACAAGTACGGGATACCCTACGAATACCTCCTTTACTCCGGGATCGCGATCGCGAACACCGAGTCGCACCTGCACCACTACGACGAGGCCGGGAACGTCCTCAACCGCGGGTACGGCGTCGGCATAATGCAGCTCGTCGGGCGGCCTGGTTACATCGCGAACGACCCGGCGAGCAACATCGACTCAGGGATGGAGGAGCTCGCCATGCGGATAAACGCGATGGGGAGCTTGGCCGCGGCGGCGGGAGCCTACAACGGAGGCCAAGCGGGCTTCTCGGAGGTAATAAGGCTCCTCGACGGGGAAAATTGGATGGAGAATGCGGAGATGGCAGCGAGCATCAAGGTCTCACACTACGACACGCCGCATCCGCTTTACGGCGGCCTCACCCTCAACCAGTACTACGTGAGCAGGGGGCTGCCGCCGAAGGAGCAGGTCTCGATGTGCGCGGCCGAGAAGACGGCGGCGACCGCGCGGCAGGTGCAGGGCCTCCCCGGGACGAGGTAGGCTTCCGGGAGGAAGCGTGGATTACAGCACAGGGATTCCTCCTCCCGATTCGGCCCTGGCCTTGAAGGCAGTCTCGTTGTCAAGGTTCATCACGGACTTGACCAGCTCGCCGGTGTCGGCGTCGTAGACCTGAGCGTGCAGGACGTCGGAGGCGAGCCATTCCGTCGGGGTATCGGGGAGGAAGAGGATGACGAGGGTGAGCTTTCCGCTGTTCTTGTGGAAGTTGATGGGGCTGAAGAGGGGGATTGTGACGTTGATCTTTAGGGGTTGGGCAAGGGTGACGTTCCGCCGCTCGGACCACAGACTGGACAAGTAGGTGTGCCTGAACGTGGCCGCGTTCTCCGGCCAGTTGAAGGCCATATTGCCGTTCACGTTGATGTTGTCCGTGGAGGGGTCAAGGGTCGCGCCGTTGAGTTCGGCAAAAGATGAGATGCAGTGGATTCCGGGATCGT
>DYHY01000014.1 GCA_020723935.1 Candidatus Micrarchaeum sp. | reverse complement strand
CCCAGGTTCTCCCCCGCCGATGTGGCCTGGGAGAGGGAAAGGGATGCCTGGGTGTCTATCATCTTCTGCTGGGAGAGGGCGAATATCATGAGGACTGCTATCAGGCTTATCGCAAGGACTACCATCAGTTCCACCGCGGACTGCCCGAAACGCCCCGAAAGTCGCATCTGGTCGCCCGTGGTGCGGACGGCTTCTTTTAATACATTTTCCGGGCGAAAGGCCCGTTTTGCTCGGCGCCTTGCGTGCGCGGGGGCGCCGGCGCTTCCGGCGGGACTGCGGCGCGCGCGGCGGCTCCAAAGGACCGATCTCTTATTGGAAAAAATTCAAGAAGGGTGCCCGGGCCGCGGAAAGGATAAAAAGGAGGCGCGAGAGGGAATCCTTGGGAAATTCGGGGGGAAAGGGGAACCTTGGGTAAGGCCGCAGCGCCAAGCGCCATAGCAGTGTCCAATGGGAGGGGCAGCCTTGTGCTCGCAAGCTACGCGGGCGCGGCAAGATACGAGCCCAACCACCCAGAGTTCATGAAGATATTCCCAGGCTTCTACGCCTATTTGAGCGTCAGGATCCCCACCACCGTCATTGATCCGTCGGAAAGGGGGGGCAGGGGGGAGAAGCTGGGCATCGTCTATTTGGAAGAGGACGAGAAGGAGAAGGAGGATGTCGTCAGCAAATTAGCCAAAGTCGTCGCGTTCTACGGAGACTACATCTTCGAGGGGATCGATACCGGGGAATCCGGGGAAAATAGTAAAGGCTACTGGGTCCCCCACTGGAGCGACAAGGTGAAGCCCCCCTGGGAAGGGGAGATCTCCCTAACGCACAATACCATGCAGACTTCCGGGGGCCTGGCTCCAAGGAAGTTCAATTCCATCTATTATTTCAAGGACGGAAAGGTGTACCCGTCGCCCCTCTGGCTCGCATGGAGCATCTACAAGGCGTACGGCGGCGGAAGAGAGGCTCAGGGAGGGACGCTTGAGCCCGTCCTGGTACAGGCGCACCTGCTCGCGACTCCGGAGAAGATAGTGCAGGTGTCCACGAGGGGGGGTGTGTGTGACAGGGCGCTCGCCGGCGTCTGGCCCGGCTCCTCGCCGCTTGCCGAGGAGGCGTTCGTCGGGGGCCTCGCCCAGCTAAGGTGGCTGCACAAGGAGATGATAGCGCGGGACCGGAACAGCAAGGCCGGCGCCGACTACAATGCGATAGCCGACATCGCGTCCGACGAGATAGAGTGTGCGGATCTCCTTGCATTCGCCGCGTATGTGGTCGAAGGGAGCCCCCTGAGCGGATACCACAGGCGCAGCGGGAGCCAGAAGAGGTGGACGGCCGATCCGACGACGGAGGCAATCCTCGTCCAGAGGCAGCCCAACGGCACGGTGGAGACGACTGTCTTTCGCGGCAAGGAGCTGGAAGACGCTGTCAACGCGGGAATGCCGGATTTCTCGACCCTCGGGAAGTAAAACCGGACCTCCGGATAGGACGGCAATTGACGAACATTCGTTTGGTTTTCGCCGAAATCCATTTATAGCGTTCAGCGGGGCGCCAATCCCGTGACAATCCCCTGTTTCCACAAGAAAAGCTTCCAGGAGAGGCTGCGGATAGTCAGGAAGCGCGCGGGCCTCACCAAGCGCGAGGAGGAGGTGCTCCTTCGGCCCGACAGGTTCGTCAAGGCCGCCGACTGCATGGTAGAGAACCTCCTCGGGGTCACGCCCGTCCCCCTCGGCGTCGCGACGAACTTCGTCGTGAACGGGAAGGAGCGCCTCGTCCCGATGGCGATTGAGGAATGCAGCGTGATAGCTGCGGCGAGCAACGGCGCCAAGCTCGCCCTGCCGGAGGGCTTCCGGGCCAAGAGCTCGGGCTCGGTCATGATAGGCCAGGTCCAGGTCGTGGGCGCGGGGAGGAACGCCGCCCGCGACCTCCTGAAGGCGAAGGACCGGCTCCTTTCCGAAGCCAACTGCAGGGAAAGCACGATAGTGAAGCTGGGCGGCGGGGCGAAGGATGCGCAGGTGCGGGTCCTGGAGAACGGCCATGTCGTCGTCCACCTGCTGGTGGACGTCCTCGATTCCATGGGCGCCAATTCCGTGAACTCGATGGTCGAGCGGATAGCGCCCCTCGTCCAAGACATCTCCGGCGGGCGCGTGCGCTCGCGGATAGTCTCCAACCTCGCCGTCGAGAGGCTCTGCACCGCATCGGCGGTCTGGAGGAAGGAGGCGCTCCTCGAAAGCTTCCACGGCGAGGCGAAGGGCTCGGCCGAGGAGATAGTCGACGCGATCCTGGACGTCTACGAGTTCGCCCTCTACGACCCGTTCCGCGCCGCGACGCACAACAAAGGGATAATGAACGGGATAGACGCGGTGGCCCTCGCTACCGGGAACGACTGGCGCGCGGTGGAAGCAGGCGCCCACGCCTTCGCGGCGATCTCGGGGAGGTATATGCCGCTCACGAAATACTGGAAGGACGATGTGGGGGACCTGTACGGTGAGGCCAGCCTTCCGTTGCCCCTCGCGACTATCGGGAAATCCATCTCAGCCAACCCCTCCGCGATGGCCGCGCTCAAGATCATGGGTGTTGCAAGCTCCGCGGAGCTCTCGGAAACTGCGGCGTGCGTGGGCCTCGCGCAGAACCTCGCCGCCCTGCGGGTCCTCGCGACCGAGGGGATACAGAAGGGCCATATGAAGCTGTACGCGCGCAAGGCATGCCCCCCGGCGCGCAAGAACAGGGCGTGATGCAGCCAATGTCCGAGATAGGGATTTGCGGCCATGGGTTCTACGTTCCGGGCTTCAGGATCAGGGCCGCGGAGATATCTCGCGTCTGGAAGGGGGCGCCCTCCGCGTCCGTCATGGGCGTCGAGAGCAAGGCTGTCGCGCAGGCCGACGAGGATTCCACGACGATGGGCGCGGAGGCGGGGAGGCTCGCCCTCGGGAGGTCCGAGATACCAGCGGGAAGGATCGGCGCGATCTTCTTCGGGAGCGAATCCAAAGCGTACGCCGTGAAGCCGACCTCCGAGATGATAGCTGGCATCCTCGGCCTCCCGCCGCGGCATTTCTCGGCGGACCTCGAGTTCGCCTGCAAGGCGGGGACGACCGCCGCCATCGCGTGCCTCGCCCTCGCGAAGACCGGGATGGTGGACGCGGGCATCGCGATAGGCTCGGACTGCGCGCAGGGCGCTCCGGGGGACGCGCTCGAATACATGAGCGCCTGCGGGGCGGCGGCCCTGATCATCGGGAAGGGCGACCCGATCGCGACGATCAACTCCGTCCTCTCGCATTCCACTGATACGCCCGACTTCTGGCGGTCCCAGCGCGAGAAATACCCGACGCACACGGGAAGGTTCACGGGCGACCCGTCGTATTTCAGGCACGTCGTCTCGGCGGCGCGCGCGCTCATGGAGGCGGACGGCTCAAAGCCGGCTGATTTCGCGCACGTCGTCTTCCACCAGCCAAACGGCGTCTTCCCGATCAAGGCGGCCGAGGCCCTCGGCTTCCCGCGCGAGAAGCTTTCGGCGGGCCTGTTCGTGCGCACGATCGGGAACGTCTACAGCGCGAACACGCTGCTCGGCATCTCCCGCACCCTGGACGTCGCGAAAAGGGGCGAGCGCATCCTCGCAGTCTCCTACGGGAGCGGGGCGGGGAGCGACGCGTTCGCGATCACTGTGAGGAAGGATGGTGGGGGCAGGGCGGTCGAGGGCGCGCCGGCCGACGTGGATTACGCGAGATACCTTGTGATGCGCGGCAAGCTCCCCCGCGGGGGAGAAGGAGGATTCTGAGGGCACATGCCTAGGCGCGTCTTCGTCGTCGCGGCCGGGAGCTCGCGCTTCGGCGAGAGGTGGGAGGCGGGCCAGGCGGAGCTAGCCAAGGAAGCGTGGCAGGACGCCGGCTTCAGGGGAAAGATAGACTCCCTCTTCGTCTCCTCTATGGCTTCGGGCGCGTTCACGGAGCAGGAGCACCTCGGCCCCCTCGTCCTCTCGGCAATAGGCAGCGGGAGCGTCCCGTCGGTGCGCCTTGAGGCCGCGTGTGCGTCGGGGGGCGCCGCGGTCAGGCAGGCCTTCCTCTCGGTGAGGAGCGGCGAACACGACGTCGTAGCGGTTGTGGGCCTGGAGAAGATGACCGACGTCCCCCCCGACGAGGCTTCAAGGATCCTCTCCCAGGCCTCGCTTGCCGAGGACGAGGCGAGGACCGGAGCGACCTTCCCCGCCCTCTACGCCCTCATGGCGAGGAGGCACATGCACGAGTTCGGGACGACGGAGGAGCAGCTTGCCGCGGTCTCCGCGAAGAACCATTCGAACGCCTGCCTCAACGACAAGGCGCATTTCAGGAGGACTGTCTCCGTCGACGACGTCATGAGGAGCCCGCCAGTCTCCGACCCGCTCAAGGTCCTGGACTGCTCGCCCGTCTCCGACGGGGCCGCCGCGATAATCATTGCGGAGGAAGGCGTTGCGAGGGGGCTTTCCGAAAACCCCGCCGAAATCCTGGCCTGCGAGCAGGCTTCCGGACCGCTGGGCCTGTGCGCAAGGACGACGATATGCGGGATACCCGCCGCCGCGTCCGCGGCGAAGCTGGCGCTGGAAAAATCAGGCGCGAAGCTTTCGGGAATAGACCTAGCTGAAGTGCACGACTGCTTCACGATAGCGGAGATAATGGCTCTCGAGGACGTCGGCTTCTTCCCCAGGGGCGGGGCCGCGAAAGCGACCGAGCGCGGCGAGACGGCCCTTTCCGGAAGCGTCCCCGTGAACCCGTCCGGAGGCCTCAAGGCGAAGGGCCATCCCGTCGGGGCGACGGGGGTGTCGCAGTTCGCCGAATGCTTCCTGCAGCTTTCGGGCCGGGCCGGGAAGAGGCAGGTGAAGGGGGCGCGCACGGCGCTCACGCACAACGTCGGCGGGAGCGGGGCGACCGCGGTCATCGGGATACTTTCCGGGGAGGTCGGGAGGAAATGAGGGCTCCGGCGGCCTGGAGGAGGTCGGAGAAGGCGAAGAGGGCGGACGCGAGGGACGAGGGGAGGATCTTCTCGTTCACGACCGTGCGCTCGGACGACGGGGATGGAGGGAAGACGATCGCGATCATAGAGCTCCCGGGCAAGGAGAAGATAATCTCGGAAATAGTCCTCCCGTCGGGGGGCGCCGCGCCCAGGATAGGGGATCGGGTCGTTCCCGTCTGCAGGATAATAACGAGGGGCCCCCCGATAGAATACGGGAGCAAGTGGGCCCTTCTTCTTCCCGGGGGCTGAGCGCGGATGATGGCGCACGCTCCGGGAAACGTCTTCTTCGCGGGCGAGCACGCCGTGGTCTACGGCAGGCCCGCGCTCATAGCTTCGACGAGCTTGGGCTGCCGGGCTTTCGCGCGGCGGCTTTCCGGAGGAAAGGTAGAGGTCGTCTCAGAGGCATATCCCCGCGGCGCTCCCGAGCTTGAGATCCCCCTTGACCTTGCCAGAAGGCTTTCGGGCGGCAGGGGCCTGAGGATAACCGTGCGCTCCGGCGTCCCTCCCGAATCCGGGATGAGCTCGTCCACCGCGGTCCTCGTCTCGATGGCCCGCTCCGTCCTCGGGCAGGGGGCGGACGGGCGGAAGCTGTTCGACCTTCTTCTCCCCTACCAAGCGGGGATCCACGGCGGCAAGGCGAGCGGCGCGGAGCTCGTGAGCAGCATCTTCGGGGGCTTTCACATCGTCAGGCGGACGGGAAGGGGCCTTGCATGGAGGAAAATCGGCGCCAAGCCCCTGAAGGTCGTCGTCGGGTACACGGGAATCCGGGCGCCGACGGCCTTCACGGTAGGAAGGCACATCCCGGAGCTGATGAGAAGACGGCCCGGCTTCGTCAAGGGGAGCTTCGCAAGGATCGGGAGGCTTGTCGGCGGGATGGCGCGGTCCCTGCGCGGAGGGGACGTCGCGCGCCTCTCAGCCCTAGTCAACGAGAACCAGGCGGTCCTCTCGGCCCTCGGGCTCTCGCACAGGAAGCTGGACCATGCAATCTCCGCGGCCCTGGAGGCCGGAGCGCTGGGCGCGAAGCTTTCGGGTGGGGGGCGGGGCGGGATAATGTTTGCAATAGGCGGGGACACGGGCAGGGTGGGCGCGGCGATCGCGGGGAAAGGTTCAAAAGCGATGCACGTCGCCCTCGGCGGGAAAGTGTGATCATGGCAACCTGCGTCGCGACACCCAACATCGCGTTCGTGAAATACTGGGGCAAGCGCGACGAGAGGCTGCACCTGCCGGTCGCCGGGAGCGTCTCGATGACCCTGGACGAGACCCTCGCGAGCAGGACGACTGTCGATTTCGGCGGGTTTCCGGAGGATTCGTTCGTCCTGGACGGCAGGAAGGGGGAGTTCCCGGACGTGATAGGCGAGATAAGGGAGCGCGCGGGCATCGCGCGCCTGAAGGCAAGGATCGTCTCCAGGAACAACTTCCCGCCGGCGGCGGGGCTTGCCTCCTCGGCAAGCGGCTTCGCGGCCCTCGTCGTCGCGGCGACGGATGCGGCGGGCCTGAGGCTTTCGGGAAGGGATTTGTCGGTCCTCGCGAGGAAGGGCTCGGGCTCCGCCTGCAGGTCCGTCGTCGGCGGCTTCGCCGAATGGAGGGCCGGGAAGAGGCGGGACGGGTCGGACTCTTATGCGGAGCAGATAGCCCCGGCCCGGCACTGGAGGGGCCTCGTGGACCTCGCGATCGTCCTGGACGGCGCGAGGAAGAAGATGCCCTCGCGCGCCGGGATGCGCCAGACGGTCGCGACGAGCGATCTATACGGCGCGCGCGTCGCGGGGATGGCCGCCAAGATCTCCGAATGCAGGCGGGCGATAATCGAGCGGGACGCGCCGGCGCTGTTCGCGCTCGTGATGCGCGAGAGCAACAACATGCACGCGGTGATGCTGGACACCTGGCCCCCGATCTCCTACATGAACGACGAGAGCAGGAAGGCTGTATGCGTTATACACGAGCTTGTGAACAACGGCAGGGAGCCCGTGTGCGGCTACACCTTCGATGCGGGGCCCAACCCCCACATAATAACCACAAGGAGGAGGACGGGCGGCATAATCAAGGCCTTGAAGGAGGGCGGCGTGAAGGTGAGGCGGGCGCTAGTGTGCGGCGCGGGGGATGGGCCAAGGATTGTGCGGGGCTAGCTCCAGCGCGCCGGGCAAGGTCCTCTGGATAGGGGGCTATTCCATACTTTCGGAGGGGACGATAGCGCACGTCTTCCCCGTGGACGCCTTCGTGACGGCGGCCGGGGGAGGCGGGGGCGCGGAGAGCAGGTTCACGCGGGCGGCCAGGGAGGTCGTCGGCGGTCGTCTTGGCCGCGATATGTCGCATGTCCCGATGCGCGTCTCTGCGGACGGGGCGTTCCGCGTCGGCGGGAGGAAGACGGGCCTCGGCTCCTCGGCGGCGGTCGCCGTCGCCTGCGTCTCGTTCCTCCTGGGCGGCTCGGCGGACAGGCGCCTCGTCTTCCGGCTCGCGCGCAGGGCCCATTTCATTGCGCAGGAGAAGGTTGGGAGCGGGTTTGACATCGCCTGCGCGGTCTACGGGCCCATCGTCTACAAGAGGAGGCCGCTAAGGATCTCCCCGCTGCCCTTCCCGCAAGGCCTCAAGACCGTCTTCGCGTTCACGGGAAAGCCCGTCGACACCGCAGGGATAGTGAGGAAGGTGACCGCGAGGCGCGGCTTTGCCGCGCGCGCGGCGGAGATAGACGCAATCAACCGCGAGTGCATATCGTTCATCAGGCGGGGGAAATGCGCAAGCGGGTTCGGAGAGGCTTTCCAGGAGGCGTGGCGCCTCACCGCGAAGCTCCATCCGGCGATATCCCCGCCGTCCGTGAGCAAGGCCGTCGATCGCGCCCTCGCCTCGGGGGCCCTCTGCGCGAAGAGCCCGGGCGCGGGGGGAGGGGACATCGTCATGGCAGCCGCGGCATCCGCCGGCGACGCCTGGAAAGTGGAGCAGGAATGGAGGAGGATGGGCCTCCTCATCCTCCCTGTAAAGCCCGTGCGAAGGGGCCTCCTCCCGGGGAAGGGTTAAATAAGCGGCCCGGCATCCCGGGTGCGACATGGCAGACCCTTCAGTCCATCCGGCCGAGCTCGTGAAAAGCGGGATACCTGGCCTTGACGACATGCTCTCGGGCGGCTTCGAGCGGAGGAGCTCGGTCCTTGTGAGTGGGGACGCCGGATGCGGGAAGAGCACGCTCGTCCTGCAGTTCCTCTACAACGGCGCGACGCTCTACGACGAGGGCGGCCTCTACATCTCGTTCGAGGAGGAGAAGGCCGACGTCTTCAGGCACATGAGGTTCTTCGGCATGGATTTCGCGGCCCTGGAGGCGAAGAAGAAGTTCCTCTACTTCCACTATCCGCCCCACGAGATAGAGAACTTCATAACGGAGGGGAAGGTGATACAGGACTCCATCGAGGAGATAGGGGCTAAGCGCATCGTGATAGACTCCCTGACCTCGTTCGCGATCCTGTTCTCCGAGGACTACCGGCGCAAAATGGGGATAATCAACCTGCTGCAGTCGCTCAAGAAGTGGGGCTGCACGACCCTTGTCACGAGCGAGGGCGCGGTCGGCGGGGCGGGGGGCATGGAGTCGCGCTTCGGCCTCAGCTACCTTGTAGACGGCATCTTCGCGATGTACAACGTGAGGAAGGGCGACGTGCGCGAGCGCGCCTTTGAGGTCCTCAAGATGAGGGGCGTCAAGCACAGGACGAACGTCTGCCCGCTCCTCATCGGCGAGAGCGGGATAGAGATCTACCCCGACCAGCCCGTCTTCAACGAGAAATACGATCTCTAGCGGGCAAAAGCGCAACTGATTTATTGGGCTGCTGGGGGCTGGACCCCGGATAGGAATGGCGGGGCGCGCGCAGGAGGAGCTGGAGGCTTTCATCCGGCCCATCGGCAGGGCGGCGGTGGCCTTCTCGGGCGGAGTCGACAGCTCCGTCGTCGCGGCCGCCGCGGTGCGGACGCTGGGGCGCAGGAACTGCGCGCTCGTCGTCGGCCGCTCGCCTTCGTTGGCCGGAAGGGAGCTGAGACAGGCGAGGGTGCTTGCGCGCGAGATCGGCGGGAAGGTCCTCGTCGTGGACTGCCTGGAGCTGGAGAACCCGACGTACGCGAAAAACCCCGCCGACAGGTGCTATTTCTGCAAGGACGAGCTCTTCTCGCGCGTCAGGGCGGCGGCCGGGGATATGAGGATCCTGGACGGCACGAACGCCGACGACGACCCGGGCGCGAGGCCCGGGATGAGGGCCGTCGCAGAGGCGGGGGTGGTGAGCCCCCTCGCGGCCTGCGGCATCGGGAAGGCCGCGACGCGCAGGCTAGCGCGGGAGTATGGCCTCCCCAACTGGGACAAGCCCGCGGCGCCCTGCCTTTCCTCGCGCTTCGCCCCGGGGACGCCGATAACATCCGAGCGGCTCGGGATGGTGGAGCGCGCGGAGGACTACCTCCTCGCGCTCGTCGGGGAGGGCACGCCCCTGCGCGTGAGATACAACGCGGACGACTCCGCGACGATCGTCGTCCCGCGCGCCAAGATGGGAAGGATAGTCTCGGGCTCGCCCTCGATCGAGCGCAGGTTCCTGAAAATCGGCTTCAAGCGGGTGGGCCTCGCGCTCACGGATTTCAGGAGCTGCTAGGAGGATGGCACGCGCAAGGAGGCTGGGAGGCGGGGCGGGCTTCATCGACATAGGCTTCGCGAAGCTTGACACCGGGAGGCTTGAGCGGCGCGGGATGCCCGAGGGCATCCTGTGCGAGGGGAAGAGCCCCGCGCAGGTGGCGGAGATATTTCGCGTCCTCTCGTCGGCCGGCCACGTCGTCATAGGGACGAGGGCGTCCGGGGCCCAGGCGAAGGCGGTCGGACGCAAGGCAGGGAGGAAGAAGCTCAGGTTCAACAAGCTGTCCGGTACGCTCGTCCTCGGAAGGGCGAGAGAGCGCGGCGGGAAGAAAGTCCTCCTCATGAGCGCGGGGACGGCCGACCTCCCAGTCCTAATCGAGGCGAAGGAGACCCTGGAGGACGGCTTCGGGATAGCGACGGAGACCGTCGCAGACGTGGGCGTCGCGGGGCTGCACCGGCTCCTCGCAAGCGAGGGGAAGCTGAAGGACGTTCGCTTCGCGGCGGTGATAGTCGCCGCCGGAATGGACGGCGCGCTCCCGTCGGTCGTCGCCGGGATGACGGGGAAGCCCGTTATAGGCCTGCCGACGAGCGTCGGCTACGGCGCTTCGTTCGGCGGCCTCGCGGCGCTCCTCGCGATGCTCAACTCGTGCGCGGGGGGCCTTGCGGTCGTGAACATTGACAACGGCTTCGGGGCGGCATGCCTTGCCGCGGCGATCGTCGGCCAGGCGCCGGAGCCCTAGAAGTCAGAGAATACCGGCGGGCGTTTCCCCGAGAGAACGCGCTCCTCGCGCTTTTCCAGGCCGGAGAAGCTGTCCGTGTCCTCGGAGGGCGCGGAAAGGACGCGCGATTCGGCCTGCTCGTTCTCGAGGACCGCGTGCGCCGCGCGGGATGCCTCCGCCTTGACCTCAAGCTGCGCGAGAAGGTCGTCGGCTTCGGAGGCTGGGGATGCGCCCTGATAGTATGACTTCCTGGTTGTCGCTGACATGTCGGATTGCGGGCTTCGCTGGACGGTATTTAACCTTTACCGTCGCTTCCCTTTCTTCTTGGGCGCGGCCTTGTGCTTCGTCCTTCGCTTGGGGCCTGCGGCCTTGCTTTTCCCGGCCGGCTTAGCCTTGGGCTTGGGCTTGGCCTTCGCCTTGGGCTTGGACTTGGGCTTCGCCTTCGGCTTCGCCTTGGGCTTCGCCTTCGGCTCGTCGGCGTCCGAGAGCTTGCCTATTATCGCACGGTATTCCATGGACGCGGGTATCGGCTGGTCAAGCCTTATCTCCTGGCGCCCGTTCCCCGCCTGCGCAGCTGAGGATTCCGCCTCGCGCCGCTTGGTCTCCTCGTCCTTGTCGCGGGCGGCCCCGGAGCGGTTGACCGTCGTCACGAGCTTCTCGATCGCCTTGCGAAGGTCCCTGATGTCCTTGAGGCCCGCGAGGACACACTTGCCGCTGGAGAAGATAAGGAACGTCACGTTCGGGTCGTGGATCTTGTAGGTTAGGCCCGGGAAGAGCTCAGGAGAGTAGTACGCGTCCAAGACCTTCTTCACGAACTTCTCCAGGTCCACGTCCACGCCCATTTCCAGGGAGAAGACCATGTTCTGAACCTCGATGTTGTACTCGCGGATGATGACGCCTATCTTCTTGAGGTCGCGCCTCAGGTCGTGGGCGGCGCTCTCGAGCTGCTCTACCGACCTGCAGCCCGCGAGGACGGCTTTCCCGTTCTTGAAGAGGAGGAAGGTGTGCCCCTGGCTCATGTGGTAGATTGCGCCGGGGAACTGCTCGGGAGTGAATTCGGCCCCGAGCTCCTTTGCGATTTTCTCGAGTGGGAAGTCGACGTTGAACTTGCACGACGCTACTATGTTCTGAGGGGTTATTTTCACGTCCTCGGGTGTCAACATAAGTTTTAAGGCGGGCGAAATGTATTTAAATGATATATATAAATAGGCCTTTTTATGGCTCGAAGGTACGACAAATCCCCCAAAAAGGAGTTCGGCCCTGCGGGCATCCTGGACCGGGTCATACGGTCCGCGGACGTCGTCTTGTACATCATCGACGCCCGCTTCCCGTTCGTGAGCAGGCGGATCGCCGAGTTCTGCAGGCGGAGCGGCAAGGGTTTCATCGTCGTGACGAACAAGGCAGACCTCCTAGGGAACCGCCCCACCCCCTATCTCGAGTGGCCGTCGGTGCCCTTCTCGGCCAAGTCGCCGGGCAAGTACAAGAAAATCCTCCTGTCCAAAATCTATGCGGTGTCCGGTGTCGAGAAGACCGCCGCCGAGAGGCAGGTGAGGGTCGCGGTCGTCGGGCGCCCGAACGTGGGCAAGTCGAGCGTGATAAACGCGCTCTCCCACAGGCATTCGATGTCCGTCTCCCCGCAGGCGGGGCACACCAAGGCCGTGCAGTGGCTGCGCCTCGGAAGGATCATGCTCTCGGACACCCCCGGGGTCATCACCGAGCGCGCGCCCAAGCGCGAACTCGTCCTCACGGGGAGCCTCAACATCGAGAAGGAGGATGATCCGGTCGGAGTGTGCCAGGATCTGGTTGACAGGGTCTATTCGGAGGGAAGGGAATCCGTGCTCTTCGGGCATTTCAAGATCGCGCCCTGCAGGAAGGAGGACCTCATACGCGAGGTCGCCCTCAGGCGCGGCAGGCTGATGAAGGGGGGCGAGCCGCACCTCGTCGAGGCGGCGCGGATCATCGTCTCCGACTGGCAGAAGGGCAAAATCACGCTCTGACTGCGCGGCCCGCGCGCTTTTTCACCGGTGAAAACCCGGGCGGAAACTTTAAATACTTAAATGTGCAACATTTATGCACAGGTGAACCAGGAAAATGTGGATGCAAATCCAGATCCAGCTGCCTTGCCGGCCGGCCCAGCATAAGGCTGCGGAGAGTTTTCAGCAGAAGGTCCCCCAGCTCATCGACCCAGACAAGATAGTGCGCCTGGGCCTTCCGGGCGAGAGGCTGGAAGGGATCCGCTCGCAGGGGAACGTGCTCCTCCTCTCGACGGTATCCGGCGAGGGCGCGAGCACGAAGCACTTCTTCGTCTTCCCGACGCCGATAGAGCACCCGATAGCATGGCAGGACGGAGAAGGTGTGAGGATAATCGCGAGCAGGGCTGCCGCGCCCTGAACCCTACCTGACTTCGCCGAAGAAATTGTCCTCTTTTGGGGGCCTGCCGCGGTTCTTCCTCTCCTTGTAGAACACGACAGCGCCTACCATCACAAGGGAGATTGCCACTGCTAGCGCCTTGAGCGCCATCGAGCGCGACGAGCTTGCGGAGGCGGCCTTTCCGGCGGAGAGTATCAGCGAATACTGCGCGGCGTAATATCCGTCCAAGAGCCTCCTCTGCGAAAGCGACTCCTTCCCCAGGGACGAGTAATACTGCGCCTCGGGGTGGCCGGAAGACAGCCTTGAGCTTTCCGCGACCGCCGCGCCGGCTTCCGATTCCAGCGACGAGAGGGCTTTTGCCGAGAAGTCCGCCTTGTTTGCGAGGATTGCGTCGACTATCCGCTCGCTCGTCTCGTCGGAGGGCTCGGGAAGGCCCGCGCCCGCCTGCGCCAGGCTTTCGGCGCGCTTCCTGAATCCGTCGCCGACCTTCGCCTCGACGGAGGCCCCCACGTTCGCGGGAAGGGACAGGTTCGCCGAATAGCTCGCGCCGAAGAAGTCGTACGCCCACCGGGCAGCGGCGGAAAGGGACGATCTCGTCTCGTCCCTTACGGAGGCTAGCGCCTCCTCCGCGCGGCCCATCAGGGTGGCGTTACACGTCCTCTCGGCTTCCAGCACGTCCAGCTTGGCGGGCGAGACGTTGGGCGGCAGGCGGAAGGGCGAGGAGGGGAACCTGCTTTTCAGCGCAGCTAGCTTGCCCGACTCGTCGGAGAGGACCGCGAGGAGCCTTCTCGCGCTTACGGCGGAAGAGGATGCGTTCGCGCATGCCGCCCCGTCCCGCTTCAGCCTGTCGGTGGCGATCTTCCTGGAAAGGGAGAGTGCGCCGTAAAAGTCGTCGGCGCAGGCGAGGGCAGAGACGGGGGCAAGCTCGTCCTCCGCAAGGAGCGATGCAGCTGAGACGAGCTCGGGCAAGTATCTCATTGCTTCCGTCTCCTTCGCTTCTGGCCACGCGAGCGAGCGGGCCGAGATGGCGCAGCAGAAAGCGCACTCTGGAAGGGGCGACGCCTCGCGGGCTCCGCGCTCGAAGGATACTTCAAGGCGCTCCGTCTCCCCGGGCCCGAGGCTTCGGGGCACGGAAATCGTCCAGTCCGCGCGCGGGAAGAGCCTGGCCCCGTCGATATAGACCCTGCTAGCGTTCTCCGGAAGCTGTATCTCGAGAGTCAGGCCGCCCAAGGGGAATGAAAGGCGGTTCGTCGCCAAGACCAAATACCCCGCGGGCGTCTCCTCGTACGAAAGAAGGACAGGCCTAGGATAGGAAAGCGACACGTCCAGGGAATGCGGGCCGGCCTGGCAGGTGTCGCTTACCGTTATCGCGCCGTCGGGGGAAACGCGGAACTCCCTGCGGCCCCCTGGCGAAGAGGCTTGGACAACGAGACTATCTAAAGGGAGGCGGTTGGCGAAGGGGACCGCAATATCCCCGGAAAACCCCGGGGAACAGGCGATGTTGGAGGAGATTTGGCGGGAATATTCCTCCGACGTGACCCGCTCGAAATCCGAGGCGACGGACGACGAGACGGGGGAGGGGAATTCCCCTTCCGCCTCGAAGCGCACGGACGAGAACGGGCCGATGCGCGCCCGCGCCTCCGCGCTCCCGCCGCCTAGGCTTGCGAGCGAATCCAGCGCCCCGCCGCCCTCCGACCAGACGACGGAAAACCTCCCTTCCCCTGCGGCGGGAAGGCCCGGTGCCTGGAAGGCGATGCGCTGCGAGGAGACTATTTCCGACGGCCCGCCGTTGGCTATCGTCCCGAAAACGCGGTAGAAGGCCGGCTTCCCCGCCGCAACGGGCGCCGCAAGGACGGCCTGGGCGAACACGAACGGATCCCCTTGCCTCGCCCGGGAAAGCATTCCGGAATATTCCGAGTCCAGGAGGGACATGAAACCCCAGGCTGTGCGGGGGGAGACCCATCCGTCGGGCCCGGCGAGGAAGTCGTATCCCGCGAATTTCGCCCGGTCCGAATCTGAGAGATCCGAAAGCCTGGCAAGTATCTCCTGCCTCTTCAGGTTCACCGAAGCCGAATACCGATCCTCCAGCGCCGAGAATATCTCGAACCTCCCTGCGCCCTGCGGGACGGACACCCCCTCTCCGCGCCTGGCGATGCCACCCAGCACGCTTTCCGGGAAGGAGCGGGAGGGCGGGGATGTCGCCACGAGGAAGATCTCGTCGCCCTCGGCGGAAAGCGAGAGGTCGGCCGCCTTGGCGGCGATGCGCCTCCCCCGGGTGAGGCGCGAATATTCCAGGATCTTCTGCGGCGCGAGCCTCGAGTCCATGCCGGCCTCTATCGCGTCTGCGAGGGAAAGGGTCGAGCGGATCTCGTCTTGCGCTTCCTTGAGCGCGGAAATGTCGGACTTCAGTCCCAAAATCCTGGAATAGTAGCTGGACTCTGCGTCCCGCCACGGGGCGGCGGAGGCCACCTGGGCGTCGGCGATCGAAGCGGAGAAGTTGAGGAAGCCGGCCCTTCCAGTGGCTTTCGCGGCCGAGGGAGGGGAAGACGAAAGGAAGTCTAGGACGATATCCGGATCGACGACGCCAAGCTCCTCGGAGAGGGCGTCCAGCGCGAGCGCGTCAAGCCCGGCGGAAAGGGCGGCCTTCTCCCCGGCAAGCCTCGCCTCCAGGACCCGCGCATTGTAAAGGAATCCCGAGTATGCCTTGTAGCGCGAAAACGACGCCGGGAGCGGGGACACCTCGCGCGCGGACGACCAGAACGATGCGAAGTTGGGCGGGCTCGTCTTGAGCCTTGAGAGGTTGTGGGAGATCGTCGCCTGACAGTCGGTCGCATCCACGCAGGTGCCAAAGTCCGATGCGCACACGATGTTGACGACAAGCCAGCTTTCGGCAGAGCATTCGAAGAGCGACCAGTTCGCCAGGCGCGTGCAGTTCTTCGAGAACAGGTACGAGCTGTTGGAATCCCTGGCGAAATCGCGCAACTGCGCGAAGTACGACCCGGCCGACGAGAGGAACCCGTCGACCCGCCCGAGAGCGTCCGCCGCGCGGGAATCCAGGGCCGCGGAATCCGACAGCTGCGCCCTCAGGACGGAGGCGGTCAGCCCCTCAGATTCGCCCAGCTCCCCGGAGAGGCGCGGGAGGCCGGCGGCGTCAAGCGAGGAGAGGATCGCCCCGTCGAGGCGCCGTGAGGCGGCTACCGACTCCCCGTAGCCCTCAACGGATGCCACCGCAGAATTCAGGGACGAGACGAGCGCCCACCTGTCGCCGCTCAGGGACGCCTTCGCGACGCCCGCCTTCCAGGATGAATGCGCCCCCTCCAGCAGCAAGATCGCATCAAGGTATTTCACGTAGGCCGGATCGTCTATCGCGGGGGAGCGGTATCCGGCGGGGGCGAGGAGCGCGGCCGCGTTCTTGTCCGCCTGCGCAAGGCCTGACGCGGAGATGTCTGCGGAAAGCTTCCCTGGCATCGCGGTCCTCGCGAAGCACCAGACGTACTCGCTCTCCGTCGGGAAGGAGGGCGCGGCGAGGGCGGGAAGGAGAACTATTGCAATGAAAACGGCGGCAATTGGCACAATTTTCCCAATCATCAGGATTTATCGTAAAAAGTTCATCCTGCTTTTAAATATTCCAGTCGCATTCTCCGTCCTGGGGGAGGAGGCAGCGGCGCTCCTCTCCGGCCTTCATGATGGCGTATGTCCTCGTCAAGTTCCCGACGGATGCGCGTATCTCCGCCGGAACCGAGACGTAGAACTCCCTGCCAGAGGATCCGTCTGAGAACGATACGTACGCCAGCGGGATTGTTCCTTGCAAGTCCGCTCCTTCCTCGCGCGCCCAGAACGTCTGCCAGAGCGCGAGGTTCGCGAGGAGCCTTGCCTGGGCTTCCTCCTCCGTGCAGGATGGGCAGGATTCCACCGATATCGCAGCCGACCGCCAGAACGTCTCCTCGACGTCCTTTGCAACGTGCATCACGCGCCGGGCTTCGCCCCGTTCCAGGACCGCGGCGGACATACTCTGCCTCGAGAGGACTGCAGAGGAGATGCCGGCAAGAAGCACCGCGGCCGACACGAGGAAGAAAACGACGGAGAGGGCGGATTTGCGCGTGCTGCGGACAGTCATCCCGCCGAAAAGCACACCTCCGCCTTCCTGAATTCGACCGTTCCTAGCGCCGTCCCCGCGGCGACGAATCCGTGGGCGCAGGAGAGCGGCTGGCAATGCTCGCGGTAGAGCGGCACGCCGTCGAGGAAAAGGCACATCTTGCGGCCCGTCTCGCGTTCCACCGCCGACAGCTCCGGGACGTAGAATGACGAGCCGCCGGGAGAGAGTATTGTGTAGATCCTGCCGTCGGCGCGCCAGGCGGCGAGGAGGTCGTAGAGCAGGTCCGTGCGCGCGGAAGTCCTCAGCCGCTCCTCGAATGCGCGGCTTGCGGAGGAAAGGGAGGCCGTCGCCGCGAAGAGGGCGATCGCGAGGACCAGCAGGAGGAAGACGTCGAACGAAACGAGGAAGGATGATCGTCCCATTTTCCCCTAGGTGAACCAGCCGGCGGCCGCGCTCGTCCCGACCCTGTCGGCGCCCGCCGCGATGAGGGCATTGTACTGGGCCTTCGTCCCAACCCCGCCGGAAGCCTTGACCTTGATCTTGGGCGCCGCCGATTTCATAAGCCGGACCAGCTCTGGAGTCGCGGGAGGGAGGCCGGGATAGCCGGTCGAGCTTTTCACGAAGGCGGCGCCGCTCCCCTCGACGAGCCTCGTCGCGCGCACAATCTCCTCGTTTGAAAGGAGGCCTGCCTCTATGATGACCTTGACAGTCCTGCCCTTGGCTGCGGACACGAGCTCCTTGAGCTCGGCGAGAACCTCGTTGTCCTTCCCGTCCTTGAAGAGGCCGACGTTCATCACCACGTCGAACTCGTCGGCGCCGTCGGCGAGGGCGCACTCGAGCTCCGCGACCTTGGCCTTCGCCGGCGCGGCTCCGAGCGGGAAGCCTATCACGGTGCAGACGAGGACGCCCGAGCCGGCCAGGGAAATCTTCGCGAGGGCGACCCGCGAAGGATTGACGCAGACCGCGATGAAATCCTTCGCGCGCGCGGCGGAGCATGTCTTTTTCACGTCCGCTTCCGTCGCGTCCGCCTTGAGGAGCGTGAGGTCTATCTGGAGTGCCATCGGGATCCGCCGGGAAAAGGCACCCCGCGCTTAAAGTATTTTTTCTGTTTGGGGCGCGCGGGGCCGAGTCGCAGCGATGGCTCCCGGGCGCGCTTGCACCCGCGCTTCGGTCGTTCCTTGCTGCGCGTCCTGCGGGACGCGCGCCCTTTTCTTCCCGTCAAGGGCTTCTTTTTCGCGAAAAGGGAGGGCTTGAGCGCCGAGGATGGGATTCGAACCCATGCATCCCGGAAGGGAAACCAGCTTTCCAGACTGGCGCGTTGACCGCTTCGCTACCTCGGCTCGGGGGAGCCTCCCAAATCAAAGTTTATAAGTAATGCGGAAGGCTCCGGAGGCGACATGCCAGACGATCCGGCCGACCTCGTGCTCAAGCACGCCCTGCACAACGCCGCATCCTTCGGCGGCAAGGCGAGCTCGGGCGCGGTGATGGGGAAGGTCCTCGCGGAAAGGCCCGACCTCAAGGGCGACATGAGATCCGTCGGCGGGCTCGTCGCGCAGGCGCTCGCGCGCGTGAACGCGATGGCCCCGGAGGAGCAAAAGAGACTCCTCACGGAAAAATTCTCCGGCTTCTCCGAGGAGCGCGAGCAGGCGATGGAGGACAGGAGGAAGAAGGACGCATCCGGAGAGCGGGAGCTCCCGGCCCTCCCCGGGAACACGTCGGAAGTGAGGATGCGCATGGCGCCCTATCCTTCCGGCCCATTGCACATCGGGAACGCGAGGATGGCGATACTCAACGACGAGTACGTGAAAAGGTACGGCGGGAGGCTCACGCTCTTCTTCGACGACACGGCCGGGACCGAGCAGACGAGCGTCAAGACGGTGACCGGGACAAAGGACGTCGCGCACAAGAGCATACTTCCCGAGGCGTACAAGCTCATACCCGAGAGCCTCAGGTGGCTCGGCGTCGCATGGCACGAGGAGAAGTACAAGTCCGACCGGCTCGAGCTCTTCTACGAGCACGCGCGCAGGCTCATCGAGGCGGGGAACGCGTACGTGTGCACGTGCGACGGGACGGAGTTCAGGACCAAGTACAAGGCGCCGGGGATCGAATGCCCGTGCAGGAACGTTCCCGTCACCGAACACCTTTCCCGCTGGCAGAAGATGCTGGACGGGACTTTCCGGACCGGGGGGGCCGTCGTGCGCCTGAAGAGCGGGATGGCCAACAAGAACCCGGCGCTGCGCGACCACGTCATAATGCGCATAACCGAGAAGGAGCATCCACGGGTCGGCAAAAGATACCGCGTCTGGCCGCTCCTCGAGTTCTCCTGGGGCATAGACGACCACCTGATAAGCTCAACTCACATCCTCAGGGGCGCGGACCTCGTCAAGGAGGACTGGATCGAGGAGATAGTCTGGGACTTCTTCGGCTGGCAGCACGCCCATTTCCTCCACTACGGGAAGTTCCGCCTTGAGGAGGGGCAGGGGATGATAAGCAAGTCCAAGTCCAAGGAGATGATAGAGAAGGGGAGCTTCATCGGCTGGGACGATCCCCGCACCTGGAGCCTGCAGAGCCTGGCCCGGCGCGGCATAAGGCCGGAGGCGGTGAGGCGCTTCCTCCTCTCCTTCGGCATGAGCATCGTAGACATATCGGTCCCGCCCGAGGTCCTCTACGGGATGAACAGGGAGATAATTGACCCCCTCGCGAGCAGGTATTTCTTCGTAGCAGAGCCCGTTGAGCTAGAGCTTTCCGAGAGGGTGGTCGGGGAGGCCCCGCTACATCCCGATTTCCCCGAGCGCGGGAAGAGGAGCTACGACCTCCCCGCAGGCTCCAAGGTGATGGTGGAGAAGGAGGACATCACTCTATTCGGCGAGGGGCCGGTGCGCCTCAAGGGCATGGGCGCGTTCGCCCTCGACGGGAGGCGGCTTTCGCTCTCAAAGGAGGACTCGCAGAAGACGATCCATTTCGTCCCGGAGGGCGGGTCCCTGCGCGCGCGGGTCCTCATGCCCGACGGCGTCTGGGCGGAGGGCTTCGCCGAGGCGGCGGCAAGGGACGTAGCGGCCAGGGCGGAATCCGTCGGCAAGGATTCCGCGGCCAAATCGGGTGAGGAGATTGTGCAGTTCGAGCGCTTCGGCTTCTGTCGCTTCGATCGGCGCGACCAGGCCGAGGGGTTCCTCGAGTTCTGGTTCGCCCACAAGTGAGCCCGCGCTCCTGAACAAATTCTCCTCTGAGGGTTCGCCCATAAGCGAGGACCGGGGGTTCAGAGGTCGTAGAGCGCCCGGGCCTTGGTCACCATGTCGTCCGTCGAGAACGCTATGGAGAGGGGCGTGATCGTCACGCACGACTTCCTGAGCAGGTTGAAGAAGTCCCCCGTCTTGCTCTTCGGGAGGCAGTTCCTTATGTTGTTCCAGTAGTATTCGCGCTTGGAGGGGTCCTTCCTCTTCTCGAAGAAATTTATGAACTTCCTGAGGTCCGGCTTGCAGTAGACCACCTTCGTGCGGGACGAGAAGCTCCTTGGGAAGTTCACCGAAAGCACGTGCGCGCCCGCGGGCATGCCGCGCTCGATCACCTGGTTCATGAGCTTGAAGCAGAAATCCTCGAACTCCCAGGAGACGGCGGATTTGGCCGCTCGCCTGGAGTCGTACCACGACTCCCGGGGGGCGTCCTGGGAGAAGCCTATTGCAGGTATGTCGTAGAGCCCCGCCTCGAAGCAGGCCCCGAGGGTCCCGGAGGAGAGGATGGATTGCACCGTCGTGTTGTTCCCTATGTTTATTCCGGAGACGACCATCTTCGGAGCCCTGCCCTTGAAGTAGACCGAGGAGCCGTAGATGACGCAGTCGGCGGGCGTCCCGGAGAGCTCGTACGCGGCGCAGCCGTCGATGTCGACGGTGCTCGCTATCCGCAGGGGCTTGTGTACCGTGAAGGCCTTCCCCGTGCCGCTCTTCGGTATCTGGGGGACTATCGCCACCGTGTCCTTGTCGACGCGCTTGGCCGCGCGGAAAAGCGTCTCCAGGCCCTCCGAGTTCCTGCCGTCGTCGTTCGTTACAAGTATCGTCATTTCGGCGGCTCATCCTCCCGGGCGGTGGACGCGCCAGGTTGCATATAGCCTTTTTCCAAGGCCCCGGGGAGCCGTGAGTAGTTATTTAAAGGCCCGAAATGGCCGGAAAACCACGAGTGATGACTGATGGCAACCGGAAAGCAAATGTTTGCGAAATACGAAGTGCCAAAGGAACTTTCGGAAAAGGCCCTCGAGGTCCTTGAGAAAGTGAGGATTACAGGCAAGCTCAAGAAGGGCACGAACGAGGTGACCAAGATGGTCGAGAGGGGCCAGGCGCTCCTCGCGGTCGTGGCCTTCGACGTCGAGCCCCCCGAGGTGGTCGCCCACATCCCGCCCCTGTGCGAGGAGAAGGGCGTCCCGTTCGTGTTCGTCTCGACCAAGGCGGAGCTGGGCGCGGCGTCCGGGATAGAAGTCCCCACGTCCGCGGTCTGCATAATCAAGCCCGGAGACTCCAAGGCCCTGGTGGACGACCTCGCCAAGAAGATAGCGGACTTTATGTCCGCCAAGAAGTAGGAAGGGAGAAAGGTATCCCCTGAAAGATGGCAGAAACGGCCGCTCCGGCGAAGGTCCTTGAAATCCTCGGAAGAACCGGGGTGCGCGGGGAAGTCATACAGGTCCGCTGCGAGGTCATGGACGGCAAGGAAGCCGGAAAGGTCCTCGTTAGGAATGTGAGGGGCCCCGTGAGGGTCGGCGACACGCTCCACCTCCTGGAAACGATCATGCAGGCGAGGCGCGCCGAGAAGAGGAACGCGAAGGACATGAAGAAGAAGAAGAAGAAGGGCGAGGAAGGGGGGCGCAACTAAATGGTCCTCCTCACCAAGTGCTCCTTCTGCGGGCAGACCGTCGCCAAGGGGACGGGCAAGCTCTACGTCAAGAGCGACGGCGAGGTCTTCTTGTTCTGCTCGGGCAAGTGCGAATCCAACACCCTCAAGCTCAAGCGCGCGCCCGTGAAGACGCGCTGGACCGCAGACTGGCAGAAGAAGCGCTCCAAGAAGCAGTAGGTTTTTTCTGCTTGCGCCCCCTCTCGCGCGCCGGGCGGCGCCGCAGCTTCCGCGGCGGATAAGATTTAAACCAGGGAGCGGAGGTGCGCGGCGGCATGCCAGGGAGAAGAACTGTGGAAGTGGAGCTTCGCGGCCGCCTCTCCGAGGAGGGCTTCTCCTCGCTGGGGAGGTTCCTTGCTAGGAACGGGAAGTATCTCGGGAAGGAGAAGCGCGTTACAATAGTCTTCAGGACCTTCGGGAAGGTCCCGGGCGTCTCGGACAGGCTCGACGTGCGGGTGCGCGCCTCAAGCAACGGGAAGGAGGAGCTCGTCCTCAAGGAGCGGCTCGCGGGAGACTCGGGGGCGGGCCGGCGCGAGACGGTCATCTCGCTTGCCAGAGGGGAGGCGAGGAAGGCGGTGGAGTTCGTCGCATCCCTGGGCTTCCGCAGGGGATCGATCGCCTACAGGCGCCTGCGCGCCTACAAGTACAAGGGGATCCACTTCTCCCTCGGGGAGGTCCCGGACCATTCGTTCTACTACGAGGCGGAGATCATGACTGGCGGCCGCGGGGCGAAGGCCGCCGAGGCGCGGATCAGGCGCACGCTCGCCTCCATGGGCCTTCCCGTCTTCTCCGGGAGGGAATTTCGGGAGTTCATAACGGACGTCACGAGGAACGCGAACAAGGCATTCGACTTCCGGCGGCACGGGACGCGCGGGATAGACTTTTCCTGGCTGGAATAATCTTAAAAGGTGCGGCGAGGGCCCAGGTTCCATCATGGCAGAGAAACGCAAGGCCGCGGCGCAGGAAGCGCCCAGCATCGAGAGGACCCTGGTCATCGTGAAGCCCGACGGAGTGGAAAGGCATCTCGTCGGCGAGGTCATAAGGCGGATGGAGAACACCGGCCTGAAGATCGAGGCGATGAAGATGGTCACGGCGTCGCGCGAACTCATGGACAGGCACTACGCGGGGGGCCTGGAGTGGTGCAAGGGCGTAGGCGAGAAGACGAAGAAGAACTACGCGCAGTACGGCCTCGACATCGTCAAGGAGCTGGGGACCGACGACGACACCAAGATAGGCAAGATGGTGAAGGAATGGCTGATAGACTACATCTCGGCCGGGCCCTCCGTCGCGATGATACTTTCGGGGAACCACGCCGTGGACAACGTGAGAAGGGTCTGCGGGCCCACGCTCCCGCTCGTCGCGCCTCCCGGATCCATCCGCGGCGACTTCGCCCTCGATTCGGCGGACTATGCAAACAGGGACAAGCGGGCGGTGAAAAACATCGTCCATGCGTCCGGGAACCTCGAGGAAGCCAAGGCCGAGATAGCGCTCTGGTTCCCTGAGTTCAGGCAGTAGGCCCCCTTCCGCCGGATAACAGTTATATTCGGCCCCGGGCCCGTCCCCTAAGCACATAAAGGGGCCGGAGCGCAGGGAAAAGAAGGGCGGCGTCCCGTTCCGGGAAGCTTCCTTCGTCCTGCTTCTCGTCGCGATCTCCCTTGCCGCGGCCCTCCCCGGCATCGGGCGCGCCCCGCCCGTCATGCAGGACGAACTCTACAGCGCGTACTACGGCAGAGAGCCCGTCGTCAGGAACCAGACGTTCTACATATGGCAGGTGATACCTTTCCTCACCGCGTTCTTCGCGTACCTCCTCCCGGCGGTTTCGGCGGATCCCGCGATGCAGATGCGCCTGATGACGGTCCTGTTCTCGGCCGCATCCTCCGTGTGCTTCTACCTCGTGGCGAGGAAGATCATCGGCGGCGGGGCAGCGAAGCTGTGCGCCCTCTTCTTTTCCACAGTCCCGCTCAACGTCCTATCGGCGAGGATGGGCTCCTGGCCCGAGACCATTCTCCTCTTCTTCGTCGTCGCCTTCCTCCTGCTCTGGCCTTCGTCGGAAATCGCGGCCGGAATCGTTGCGGGGGTGGCAGTGGCGGCCAAGATGAGCTTCCTCTTCTTCCTTGCCCCCTTCCTCCTCCTCGTCCTCCCCGTCGCGAGGAGGAGATGGAGGTTTGCAATAGTCTTCCTCCTGATAGCGGCGGGCCTCGCCATCCCCGCCCTCCCGACCGCGGGAAGGGCGCCCGATTTCATCCTCACGGACGCGGGCGCTATCTACAGCCACGTCATGGCGAGGGTGGCGGACGCGGAGAAGGGCCTGTTCTTCATCTCCCCGAACCACGAGACGGACGCGTTCGCGAGGGCGCCCCTCTTCGCGCTGGGCAGGAGCTTCCCGGTCAGCCCGTATGCGGTCCTCGCTTTCGCCGGCGCGGCGCTCCTGTTCGTCCTCCTTTTCCTGTCCTCGGGCGACGCCGGCATCCTCCTCCCCCTTTTCCTCTTCCAGACCGCCCTGACGTTCCTCCCGATATCCGACGCGGTCCCGGCCCATTATCTTCCGGCCCTCCCCGCCCTAGCGCTCGCGCTCTTCTCGCCGGCCGGGCGGGGGAAATCCCCCCTTCCGGCGGCGCTGCTCATCCTCCTGTCTGCGGGCCTCATCGTCGCGACGCATTCGGGATACTTGCAGGAGTACGCCGGCCACGAGGGGAACCAGTTCGCTAAGAAGGCGGTGTACCTTTCAGAGAACGCGCCCGGTGCCAAGGTCTTCCTCTCGGACCCCTCCAAGGCGACCGCTCTCGCTGTCTACAGGCCGGCGATCTCCGTCGGATATCTCAGCGAGCGCCATGACGAGATCAACATGGATGTGATACCGGCGGACTGGCGCGCGAAGGTCCCGGCGGGCGCAGCGATCTTCGTCGACGCGGACGTCTATTTCCGGCCCGGGGCAAAGGAGCTCTTCGACAGCCTCAGGAAGGACGCCTCGATGCGCCTCGCCCTCGAGATGCGGGGGGGAACGGGGCAGGCCGACTACTGGCTCTTCCTTCCGACTGGAAAAGCAATATAACCCGCGGGCGGCTCTTCCCGGGCGTGCCGAGAAGCAGGAAGGCTTGGCTCCTTGAGGTCGTCTTCGTCCTCGCCCTCGTCGGATGCGCCTTCCTCCTGCGTGCCCAGAACTACGATTCGACCAGGCGCTTCCACCTCGCGGAGATCTTCTACGCCCAGGATTACGATGGCGTCCTCCTGGGCCCCTCGCCGCCGCTCAACGCCTACACCGCCCAGCCCTACTTCTATTTCATATTCCTCGCCAGGGAGCTCTACGGGCCGCTAGGGATAGGGTTCATCGCCGGGAACAGGCTCTTCGTCGCCGCGGTCGCGGCGTTCTCGTGCGCGGTCTTCTACGCGTTCCTGCGCAGGAGGTTTTCCGGCCGCATCGCGAAGGCGGGGGCGGCCCTCTTCGCTTTCCTCCCCGCCTTCGTCTTCGATTCCAGCAGGGGGACGGCCTTCCACGAGGTCTACACCCTCCTCTTCATCGCGGCGTTCCTCTTCCTCTGGGAGGCGCTGCGCGCGCGGGGGAGGTGGCTGGCGTTCCTCGTCGCAGGCTTTGCGGCGTATTTCAAGCTCGTCTTCCTCTATTTCCTCGTCCCGTTCCTCGCGGCGGAATTCGTTTTCGGCCGGTGGCGGCCCTCCGCCCGGGATTGCGCGCTCTTCTCGGCGGTATTGCTCGCCTCCGGCGGCATCCTCGCGGCGGTTCCCGCCGTCTCCCGCTGGGACGAGATGGCTGGCAGGCTCATGCTCCCGGTCGGGGAATACGCCGCGTGGAACGCGAGGGAGATCCTCGCGTACAGGAACTTCTTCTCGATCCCGCACCTGGAGGACAGCCATCCGTACGATGCGGGCGCCCCCGTCTTCCTCTTTGAGGGGGCCGCGGCCAGGCTCCCGGGCATCTCCGCGCCCTTCTTCCTCGCATCGAGCGCCCTCCTAGCGGCCGACCTGGCGCTCGCGCTCGCCAGGGGCAAGGGCGCCCTCGCCTTCCTGTTCCTCGCGCAGGCGGCGCTGATAGTCTTTGTCCCGTTCTCCCTCCCGGACGCCGCGCATTTCCTCGTCATCCTCCCCGCCTTCGTGCTCCTCCTAATGGAGGCCGCCTCCGGTAGGTTCGCGGCCCCGGTCCTCGCGGCATACTGCCTGCTCGGGACGGCGGAATACAAGCGCGAGGAGATCGGCTGGGACGTCTCGCGCTTCGCGACCGACGCGCGGGTCGGCGGCTACATGTCGAAGAACTCCGCCTTCGACGGCAGGAGCCCGGCGATAGTCGGCCTTGGATCGCTGGAAGCCTACGGGCCGCGCGCGAAGCAGCGGGGGGCAGTCGTCCTCGTGCACGAGTCGGCCTCAGGAGCCCTTTCCCTTGACACAGCCCCGGCAAGCGGAGCGGGAATCCTCCTCTTCGCGCGCATCTGGCCGGAGGAGACCTGGAAAGGGATAGGGGCGCGGCGATACATGGATGCCGTTTCGGCCGACCCGGCCTTTCGGGAAATCTTTTCGGAGGCGCAGGCGGACGGGCAGAGGGAGTTCGCGGTCTTCTGGAACACTAATCCGGCCGGCGCCTGAGAAAATCACCTGCGGGCGGCCTTCCCCTTGGCCGGCTTCTTGGGCGCCAGAAACTTCGAGTTGACCTCGTCGCGGATCGTCTTCGCCGCCACGGGGTTCCGGTTGATGAGCACCGTGACCTTCATCTCCTTGAAGGCGACGTCCGAGAACGTCTTGACTATTTCGAGCGAAAGCAGGCTCTTCGTCTTCTCGTAGAGGTCCGCTATCTTCTTCCTCATCTCGGGCGGGTTGAAGATCTGGATGACGGTGTCCCCGATGACGATGATCTCGGGGGTGTCCGGGCCCTCCACCCCCATCGCCGTCTTCACGTTGAAGACGCCGTAGAAGCGCGCCATGACGCGGTCCAGCTGCGTGTCGCCTCGGCAGGCGATCCTGGCGTCTATCTTGAAGGCCATTTCCTTCATCTTGCCGAAGTCCATCGGCACGAGGACGAAGGGGTTCCACATGTGCTGGACCTTGGCGACGATCGCTATCTTCTCGGAATTGAGGTTGATGAACCTCCCAGCCATGAAGGTCTCGAGGAGGTATTTGACCGCGTCGTAGCCCTTGTCGAAATCCATCTGGGCGACGTCCCCTTTGAGCTGCGGGAAGGCATGCCTCGCCCCGAGGTACGCGTCCTCAACGTCCTTGCTGAAGCGCCCGAGCTTGTTCACCCAGTCCAGGTTCAGGGAGTAGTCCCGGCCCGCCTTGGTGAGGATGCCTTGCTCAAGCATCTGGAGGACCGCCTTGTGCACGGCCTGGTAGGTGATGTTGAGGTTGTGGGTGTGGGAGAGGCGGTTGTAGATCTTCCTGCAGGAGAGGGGCCACTCCGTGGAGAGCGTCTCGATGATGAAGCTCTTGGTCGAATGGCTCCCGGGAACCGTGTCAAAAGTCATCGCATACAGGGGTCAGCGGGCCGCTTTTAAACTATCTGCCGGAGGGCGCCGCCTTCGCATAGGAGAGCGTCTTTTCCGGCGCGCGCAGGCACGCGTGCCTTGATCCGTTTATCCCGAGGTCCTCCCCTATCCGCTCCGCGATGCTCTCGGCGCGCTCGCCGTAGCGCGAGGGGCGGATCAATTCCTGGTAGAGGTGCCTTGCGCCCGAGAGGAGCCTGCCTATCGGCTTTGCGACCGGCAGGACGACACGCCCCCACTCTTCGACGGTCTGGCCGGTGTGTTGCTGGAAATAAAGCATGGCCATCTCGCCCATCTCGCCCCTCCTGATGTCCCCTTCCTGCGGGTCCCAGTAATTGGGGTTCAGGCCGCCGATGAGGGCCCCGTCCTTGGCGTCGGCCTTGAGCTTGCGCGCGACGTAGCCGGAGGGGTCCTCCATGTCGGCGAGGGCCTCCAGCTCCTCGGGCCTGAAGGCGGTGTCGACCGTGAGATAGAAATTCGACGTCACGGGAGAGTGGGTGTCTGAGGCGTAGATCTGGCTCCTCTCGGGCCCCTTGCCGTTCCTGGACCTCTCCCTGTCGAGGAGCGGCATTGCAAGGACGTAGAGGGCTGCGGGCGTGGCGACGTTAAAGCCATTCTCATTCATGAAATCCTGCGGAAGGGTGTAGAGCGCTAGCGCCTCGCCGTTCGCGGCCTCTTCGACGTCTGCCAGGAGGCTCACCTCGCCCCCTGCGCCCGTTATCGGGGTCCTGTAGTGCGGGGCGATCACGAAGACGTCCGGGAGGGATTGCAAGTATCTCACCACCGACCCGACGCCCTCCGCCTCGGCGACCTTGTTGATCTTATTGCAGAAACCCTCGTGGACGATCGCCGGGTAGTGGCGCAGGTCCAGTTCCTGCCTGAGGACGCGCTTGAAGAGGGGATTGAGGTCCCCGTATTTGAGGTTGAGGACGACAATGTGGATCCCGTTCTTGTCATTCTGGCCGATGTCCAGCTCCGCGCCCTTGACGACGTGGAAATCCTTGCGGAGCCTCCCTTGGCTCTTGAGCTCCCTCGCGCGCCTGACGGCGCCCTCGCCGAGGCCCACGCCGTAGGGCAGGCGGTAGTTGTCAGCCAGGCGATCGGTCGTCCTAGGATCCCTGAGGGTCGCGTGGTCCGTGACCGCGTAGATATTGATGTCAGTTTTCTGCGAGGCCGCGATGAGCATCTCGTCAAGGCTGGCAGCCCCGTCGCTCCCCGTGCCGTACTTTGCGACCGATAGCTCATACCCGGCCTCTGAGGGGCCCCTGCCGTGCGCGGTGTGGGTGTGCAGAGCCATCACCGCGCCGTTCTTCCCGGCGGCGGATTCCTCATCCAGCCAGTCGTAGATTATCGCCTCAGGGTCGTCGGCAGTCGCATACCAGAAGGCGTATGTGGTTGGCTCCTTGAGATTCGGAAGGGTGATGGAGGTGTCGGAGATTGTCTCGAGCATGTTCCTGACGCGCTTCGCTCTCTGACGAAGTCCGACACGACGTTCGCCAGACTCTTGGACGTTTTCGGCCATTATCCCCCCTCCCCCTCCCTTGCAAACTACTAATACGTTGAGTTTAGATAAAGTAAACTGGAAAGTTGATAATTGGTGGAAAAAGAGGTCATCACTGTTAACTTCCGTCCCTTTTCCGAATGGAAATGGCTTTTTTATGGCGTTTTCAGGATCTTCCGAAGAAGCTTCCCCGCCTTCCAGCCGGAAATCCTGCGTCCCAGCTGGAGGACGCGGATCCTCCGGAGGCCCGCGTAGGCGAGGACTTTCTTGAGCTTCGCGGGGGGCATCTGGTCGGGCCCTAGGTAGATGATGTTGGGCATCACCTTGCGGACGCCTTCAAGGATGCTGCCCTTCCCGCCGAGGACCGCCTGCTTCACGTAGCGGACGCAGGAGACGACCTCGAGCCTCCGCTTTTCCGGGACTATGATCCTCCTCCTCTTCGCTTTCTCGGCGTTCGCGTCACGCGAGACGACGACGAAGAGGTCGCCCAGCTTCGCCGCCTTCCTGAAGAGCGCGAGGTGCCCGTGATGGAGGATCTCGAAAGTGCCGGCGACCATCACCCGCCTCGTCCTGCGCGCCACAGGAAGGTTAAAAAAAGGCCGTTTTTAACATCTTCTTCCGATCGCCATGGTCATCCGCTCCCCCATTGTAACGTTCCTCGGGCACGTCGACCACGGCAAGACCTCGATCCTGGACGCGATAAGGCATTCCTCCGTCCTCACGCGCGAGGTCGGCGGGATAACGCAGATGATAGGGGCAAGCGAGATCCCGGCGCGCTACATCAGGGAGCACTGTTCGGAGATACTCGCGCTCCTCAAAATGGAGATAGTCATCCCAGGCCTCCTTGTCCTGGACACCCCCGGCCACAAGGCTTTCCTCAACCTTCGGAAGCGCGGGGGGGAGCTCGCGGACCTCGCCGTCCTCGTCGTCGACGTGAGCCAGGGCTTCCAGCCCCAGACTTGGGAATCGCTCAAAATCCTCAAGCACAACAAGACGCCGTTCATAATAGCCGCGAACAAGATAGACACCGTGTCCGGCTGGAGGTCGGAAGCCGGCTCGTTCATAGGAAACTCGCGCAAGGCAGGGAAGGACTCCCTCTTCTCCCTCGACCAGAAGATCTACGAGCTCGTCGGGTCCCTCGGGAAGGAGGGTCTGGACTCGGAAAGGTACGACCGGGTCTCGGATTTCACGAAGACCGTCGCGATCGTCCCCGTGAGCGCGAGGACCCACGAGGGGATACCTGACCTCCTCGCGATACTCGCGGGCCTCTCCCAGAAGTTCCTCTCGAAGAGCCTTGAGATCTCGCCGGAGAGCCCCGCGAAGGGGACGGTCCTGGAGGTCAAGCGCGAGACGGGCCTCTCCACGGGGATGGACGCCGTGATATACGACGGAACGCTGCGCGTCGGGGACAGGGTGTTCGTCGGCGGGATAAACGGCCCGGTTGAGATCAAGGTGCGCGCGCTCCTCAGGCCCAAGGCAATGGACGAGATACGCGATCCCAAGGAGAGCTTCGACAACGTGCGCGAGGTCGTCGCGGCCTCGGCGGTGAAGATAGTCGCCTCCGGGTGCGACGAGGTCCTGGCGGGCTCGCTCCTCTCGGGCGAGGAGGGGGCCTACGAGGAAATAGCGAGGCAGCTGGAGGCAGTCGACATCAGGACGGAGAAGGCGGGCGTCGTCATCAAGGCCGATTCCTTGGGGTCCCTGGAGGCCATGGGCGCGCTCATGCGCGAGGCCAAGATCCCAGTCAAGTCGTACTCGATAGGCGCCGTCAGCAGGAAGGACATAGTCGAGGCCGAGGAGATCGCGAAGAGCGACGAGTTCATGGGCGTGATCCTGGGCTTCAACGTCGCGGTCGATTCGGAGGTGGCCAAGATCGCGGAGGACAGGAACGTCCCGATAATCAGAAACGAGGTGGTATACAAGATAATCGAGGACTACCTTGCCTTCGTGAAGGAGCGGACCGAGGAGAGGAAGAAGCGCGAGCTCGCCGAGATCGCGCGCGGCTGCAGGTTCTCCGTCCTCCTGGGATACGTCTTCCGCCAGAGCAAGCCGGCGGTCGTGGGGATCGAGGTCGAGGGCGGGATCCTCAAGAAGGGCGTGCGCCTGCTCAAGAAGGACGGCAACTTCGTCGGGACCCTCTCGGACATCCAGGTGGACGGCAAGTCCGTCGAGAAGGCCGAGAAGGGGAAGAGGTGCGCGGTGTCCATCGAGGGCGCGGTCGTGAGTAGGAACCTCTTCGAGCAGGACGTGATATACGCCGTCGTCCCCGAGGAGGCCTTCCGCAAGCTCATGGAGCAGAGGAAGTTCATCGCCGAGGACGAGCTCTCCGTCCTAACTGAGTTCGCGGCGATGATGAGGAAAAAGGAGCCCGCCTGGGGGATGAAGTGGTAGACTCACTCGGGAATTATACATCCCCGGAGGGGGATGAAGTGGTAGACTCTCTCGGGAA
>DYHY01000033.1:6066-8538 GCA_020723935.1 Candidatus Micrarchaeum sp. | reverse complement strand
AAATGGGGCGCAGCACCTGCCGATATACGCCCTCAGGGCGCGCGGGATCCTTGACACCCAGGCTTTCATGGGCGCGGCCGAGGCCTGGAAGGCGGACCCCAACGTAGCGCCGCTTCTGACGGACGAGGGGATCGCCCGGGCGGGGAGGCGGCACGTGGAGGAGACCCTCGCCGGCTACGCCGGCAGGCTTGACAAGTCGTCCAACGGCGCCCTGGAAATAATCCTCATGACGCTCGCGACCCCCGCGCCGCTCACGCAGGAGCTGGTGGACGAGGCGTTCGGCGCGCGTGGGAAGGAGCTAGCCGAGAAGTACCGGGAGCTGGCAATAGGCGGCCGGGCCTGAGACGGGGCGCCGCGCGGCCTATTCGGCCTTGGAGAAGCCTATCTCGACAGTGCCGAGGTCCAGGTCCTTGAGGTCCATGCCATCGGAGAAGACCTTCTCGCCGGTGTTGAGGCGCGCGACGCTGAGGCTCGCCGCGCCGACCTTGTCCTTGAGCGCCGTGAAGTGCGCTCCGAGGAGCCCCTCCAGGCGCTCGTCCAGGGCTAGCTCCAAGTCTATCTTCTGCGAGACGTTGAAGCCGTTCTCCTTCCTCATCTGCTGGATCTTTCTCGTTATCTCGCGGAACGCGGCCTCGCCCATCAGAGCGTCGTCGCGCGCCGTCGAGACGTAGACGACCAGCTCCGTCGCCGAGCCCTCCCCGACGACGCCCTTGGCGTAGCCCTCCGGGGCCGGCGGCGCGAGGACGGCCGAGACGCCCTTGGCGTTCGCCATCTTGAGTATCACCGGAGCCTCGTCGCCCACGGCCTTCCTGACCGCCTCATCGCTCGTGACGACGAGTATCTCCCTCACGGGGTGGCGCAGTTTGACGCCCGCCGAGTTCCTCGCGGCCATGGAGCCCTCGATCACGGCCTGCGCCGTGAAGAACGCGCGCTCCAGGTCCTTGTCTATCGCCGTCCCGTCGGCCTCCGGCCACGGGAGGAAGTGCACGGACTTGGGCGCGGCGGCGTCCAGCTCGCGCGTGAAGTTCTGGTGGATGTATTCGGCGAGCATCGGCGTCACCGGCGCGCAGAGGACGAGGAGCTTGGAGAGGGCCTCGTGGAGCGTCCAGTAGGCCGCGTCGCTGTCCTCGCCCCGCACGCCGACCCACATCCTGTCGCGGACCAGCTTAATGTACGTGCGGGACAGGTCGTTCACGAAGAAGCCCTTCAGGGTGTCCGAGATCCTGGAGAGGTCGTAGGAATCCATCGCCGCTGTCACGTCCGTTATGAGCGAGTTGAGGCGCGAGAGCAGCCAGCGGTCCTCGAGGGCCAGGCTCGCGGGCCGCCCCCTGGCCGGGGAGAAGCCCCCTAGCTTCATGTAGCTCCCCGCGAAGGCGTAGTTGTTGTAGAGGATCCTCAGGTTGTTGAAGGCCTCGCGGACGTGCCTGTCCGAGTAGAACATGTCCTCCCCGGGCGCCGCGGCCGCTAGGAAGAAGAACCGCAAGCCCTCCGCGCCGTACTTGGGCATGACCTCCTCGGGCGAGACGAAATTACCCAGGGACTTGGAGAACTTGCGCCCGAGCTCGTCGTTGACGAAGCCGTGCATGTAGACCTGCTTGAACGCGGGCCTGCCGGTGGCGAGGATCCCCAGGGCCATCAGGCTGTTGAACCACCCGCGTATCTGGTCCTTGCCCTCGATTATGAAGTCGGCCGGATAGGTCTCGTCGAGGACGCCGTGGTTCTCGGAGGGGAACTTCTGGGAAGCCCACGCCGCCGAGCCCGAGTCGCCCCAGACGTCGAAGATGTCGGGGACCCGCTTCATCGTCCCCGTGCCGCATTTCTTGCACTGCCACTTTATCTTGTCTATCCAGGGCATGTGCAGGTCGTGGGGCTTCTCAGGGAGCTCCTTCTGCGCGCCGACGACCTCGATCTCGCCGCACGAGTCGCACGTCCAGATGGGGAGGGGCACGCCCCAGTACCTCTGGCGCGATATGCACCAGTCCTGGAGGTTGGCGAGCCACGAGTCGAACCATGCGCTGCCCGCCCAGTCGGGGACCCACTTCACGCCCTTGTTCGCCTCGCGCATCTTCTCGCGCATGCTCTCGGTGGAGAAGAACCACTGGCTCGTCGCGAGGAAGATGAGGGGCGTCTTGCACCGCCAGCATATGGGGTATTCGTGTGTGACCTTGGCCTGGTGCAGGAGAAGGCCGGCGCCCCTGAGGTCCTCGATGACCTGCGGGTCCGCGTCCTTCTTGGCGATCAAGCCGCCGTATTTCCCGGCCTCGTCCCTGAAGGCGCCGGTGAAGCCTATCGGGCAGAAGACGTCCATGCCGTTTTTCTTGCCAACTATGAAATCCTCGGGGCCCGTTCCGGGGGCGGTGTGCACGCACCCCGTCCCGCTGTCCAGGTGCACGTGCTCGGCCGAGAGGACCACGACGTGGTTCTTTGGCTTCTCGGCGAACCTCTTCTGGTCGGGGATGCAGTCGATGAGCG
>DYHY01000033.1:0-6056 GCA_020723935.1 Candidatus Micrarchaeum sp. | reverse complement strand
TGTCGGAAAACAGCTTCTCCGCGAGGTCCTTGGCGAGGATCAGGGTCTCGCCCGTGCTGGCGAGCTTCGCGTACACGTATTCGAAATCGGGATGGACCATGACGCCCATGTTGGTCGGTATCGTCCAGGGGGTCGTCGTCCAGATGAGTATGAACTCGCCCGTCCTCCCGGCCAGGGGGAACTTGACGTATATCGAATCCTCAGTGATGTTCGCGTACTCCTGCTCGTGCTTGGCGAGGGCCGTCTCGCAGCGCGGGCAGACGGTGAGGACCTTCGGGCCGTTCACAAGGTGGCCCGCCTCGAAGGCGCGCTTTATCGCCCACCAGACGCCCTCAACGTAGTAGTTCTCTATCGTCATGTAGGGGTTCTCCCAGTCCATCCAGACGCCGAAGCGGATGAACTGGTCGTTCATTATGCGCAGGTTCCTCTTGGCGAACTCGCGGCAGTAGCCGATGAAGTTGTCGACGCCGTACTCCTCTATTTGCTTCTTGTTCTTGATCCCGAGCTCCTTCTCGACCTTGAGCTCGACCGGGAGGCCGTGCATGTCGTAGCCGGGCGTGTCGTTCACCCTGAAGCCCCTGAATGCCTTGTAGCGCAGGACGGCGTCCTTCATCGTCTTGTTCCAGGCCGTGCCCAGGTGTATCGCCCCGGTGGGGTAGGGCGGGCCGTCGATGAACGTGAAGGGGGGCCTGCCCGCCTGGCGGGCCTTCCACTCCTTGTAGGCGCCGCTCGCCCGCCAGAAGGAGAGCACCTCGGTCTCTATCGCGTTCAGGTTGAAGGAGGACGAATCCAGAGCCATCGCGGGTGGAGGGGCCTGTCCGGCGGTTTTTAATGACTTCCCAGGGGGTGGCCAAGGGTTAAATACTGAAAACGGGGCGTTCCGGGCCCCAGATGGTAGGAAGGAGGGCGGCGAGGCCCGCGAGGCGCGCGGTGGAAGCCATAATGTCGGTCATCCTCATAATACTCCTCGTCCTGGCCTTTTCCGGGGGCACCTGGTACTACATCACGAAGACCCAGAACCAGATGCAGGCCGCTGGCGCCAAGGGGACTGAGCAGCGCACGGGCGAGGCCGGGACCCTCTTTGCGGTCGACTCGGTCTTCGGGAAGAACATCTACGTGAGGAACCTGGGGACGACCGTCCTCAAGAACTTCACCGTCTTCGTCAACGGCGAGGGCGTCAAGGCCTACCAGAGCTCCGAGACCATGTCCCCGGGCGAGTCGATAATACTCTCAATACCCTTCGACATGAAGAAGAACGACAACGTGAAAATAACATCCGAGTTCGGCTCGGTCGCCACGTTCATCGTCGAGCGCTCCAAGACCTTGCGCTGCGGCAACAACATCTGCGAGTTCCCTGTCGAGGAGAGCTGCGTGCGCTGCCCGGACGACTGCGGCAACTGCCTAGACAGGATAACCGCGCGCTCGCGCCCGACCACCCTCAAGCTCGGGCAGAACATGACGTTCGAGATAACGATAACCGCGAACCTCGTCCCCGGCCTCGTCCAGATGAAGGTCATGCTCCCGAACGGCTCGATGGAGCTAGACACCCTGGGGAAGATATCCGAGAACACCTGGAGCGCGCCCAGGACCGCGGACCAGAACGGCGTCTACGTCATGATGACCCAGATAAAGGAGAAGGACGGGCCCTACCTCCCGGAGCTCGCCGGCGGCGCGGTGAGCACGGCCGCCTGGTGGAACCCCGCGTGGAGGACGAGGCGCCCTCTGTTCTCCAACGAGGAGATGGGCGCGAAGAGGGAGTTCGAATACACGTTCTTCAACTTCACAGGTCTCACCCTCGCGACCGGGAGCTGTAACGAGCTTCGGTTCACGAACCAGCTCGGCGTCCCGATATACCACCAGGTCCTCGCGGGCGGGTCGGACTGGTGCTACGTCGTGGCCCCCTTCGACGCGATACCCTACATCGACAACCAGGTCATCGGCTACGTCTACTACAACAACCCAGCGGCGACCGCGCCCAACTTCGTTACCGACCTCCTGCCCTTCAACGCCGGGACGGGCTGTATGGAGAACGGCGACCTGCGCCTCTGCCTGGGCAAGGCGCCCGGCGACGGGGGCATAACGTACCTCTCCTCCGAGATAACCGGGAAGGCCAACAACCTTCTCCAGGTCCACAGCAGGGACACTAAATACTACCGCACCGGCATACAGCCGCAGGTCGACTACCGCGAGGGCCTCGACCTCCTCTGGTGCTCCAACTACACGGTCCTGGGGGGCCCGCAGGTCCTGACGACGGGCGCGGTCTACCAGCAGGTGAACTACACCTTCGGGACGACCTGCGAGGGAACGCCCTACGCGTACAGGTACACGATAGGGATGTACGCGAACAGGAGCGGCTACGACTTCGGCATAGACACCCTCACGCCGATCTTCTTCACGCCGAGCGGCGAGAGCCTGATAGCCGCGGCCAACTGGGATCCCTCGATGGTCTCGATGACCAAGGAGGGGACCGTGTGCGCGCCAGACAACTGCTACATCTGGAGCGACATCTACTCCTCACCCCAGTCCCTGGGCGTCGGGACGATCCTCTACAGCGGCAACCCGTATTCCGGCACGGGCACGCTCCTCGCCCCCGGCACCGTCATGATCAAGGGCGTGAGCGTCATGCCCGACCCGGTGACGATCATCGTCGCCAAGACGATAGTCGAAGTCAGGGACACGATATTCGAGAAGACGATGACCGAGCTCATCACTAAGAACGGCCCGCTCTCCGGTAAGGCGTACCTTGGCGAGGAAGAGACGGAGGGGAGCTGAGCGCGCATGGCTTTCCCCAGGGGGAACCGGCGGCGGCGCGCGGCCGTCGAGATCGTCGGCGTCATGCTCATCGTCGTCATAGCGGTTTCGGCGGCCCTCGCTGTGTGGCTCGTCACGAGCAACCTGAGCTCGATGGGCAAGAGCCAGGCGGAGAAGGAGGTGGAGGCCGCGAAGAAGAGGATCTCGACGTCGGTTGCGATAGAGTCGGTGAAGGCGAACGTGATCTACCTGAGGAACGTCGGGAAGGACAGGATAAACTCCGCCGCCATCTATTTCGACGGCAAGCCCGTCGACCCCATCGGAGGGTTCCAGGGCCTCGCCTCCAAGGAGACGGCGGCAGTCAGGCTCCCGCTCTCCGTGACGTACGGCGTCCACACGGTGCGCGTCGTTGCTAACGGCCTCTCGCAGGACACCGTGAAGGTCGCGGGAAAGGACATGTCCGTCTTCAAGTGGAAGCGCCCCCTCTCGGTCGCAAGCCAGGCCAGGGATTACGTGAACGTCTGGGCTTTCGGGGGCGCGGGGATGAACCTCACATTCACCAAACAGATACCCGCCGAGTCCGTCGTCGTCCTGGACGCGGACGGCTTCGAGATACCCTCGCGCGTCTCGAGCAACTGGTTCAACAGGGCCTGGGCGGGGAGGAAGGCCTTCGCCCTGAAGGACGAGTCCGGGCAGGGGTATTCCGGGGAGCCTGTTGAAGTGACCTTGGACTCCCTCCAGCTCCTCACCGGAAGGTGCTCGGAGATAAGGGTGACCGACCAGCTCGGGAACGCCGTCCCGATGCAAGTCCTCCAGACGTCCGGGAGCTCCTGCACAATACTTATGCAGGCGACGGTCGGGGCGAACTCGTCCTCAACCTACTACGTCTACTACACTAACCCCGACGCGACGGAGGGCATCTACGACACAAGCCTCTCTGTCGGGACGGAGGGCGACGGCAGCGCGCTGTGCCTGAAGAACGGGATTGTTTCCGTGTGCCTCGGGCTCGTGAGGGGCGGGATAACGAACCTCTCCTATTTCGGGAAGGAGAACCTCCTCGCCCAGAGCGTCGGGTCCCAGGGAGCCTACAGCGGGATAACGCCCTCGGTCAACTACAAGGAGGGCTGGGACTATTCGGCCTGCACCTCGTACGCGTACAAGAACCACAAGATCCTGGAGGACGGCCCGGTGAGGAAAAGGGTCGAGTACGTCTTCTCGACGACGTGCGGCGCGAAGGAATACGGCTACAAATACCTCATCTCCCTCTACGCGGGGGCGCCCTACTACGACCTGGAGCTCTCGAACCTGAACACAATCGACTTCGGCGGGAAGTTCCAGAACTTCCTCGTCCAGAGCAACTGGGCCGAGGTGTGGCCCAGCAAGGACAGCGTCGTCGTGGACGGGAAGTATTCCGCGTACTGGGACTCCTCCAAGCCCTCCGCCTCGGGCGTGGGCGTGGGCGCCTTCTACTTCTCGCCGCGCGCGATACCTGGCTTCATAAGGCCATCCAACTTCATCGTCCTTGACGATTCCAAGAGCCTCGACCCGTCGGTGATCTCGAGGACGAGGACGTTCCTCTTCCCCAATTCGGCGGGCTCAGGAGCGGTCGTCGCCGGGTACGCGAGGATGGGCAACGGGACGATCCAGGTGACGCAGGGGGCCAAGGAGTTGCCGCCGCAGCGCACGGAGATGAAGCTTGACTTCATAACTTCGGTCGCCAAGGGCGCGTCAAGGACCGTCTATGTCTACTACACGGACGTCTTCAGCGGGCAGCTGAGGTCGCCTGCAGAGCTGTCGATCGGCAGGACGGACGCCCTCCTGCCAGGGACCCTTGGGGACGAGGTTCCGGCCAGCTAGGAACGGGCCAGCTTCTTCCTCGCCAGGGATACGGCCTTCCTCAAGGGGAGCACCCCTTCCTCGCACACGACGCCCTTGACGAGGCGCGCGGGCGTGAAGTCGAATGCCGGGTTCTCTATCGCGAGGCCCCTGAGGGCGAACCCGAGCTCAGATGCCGGCCGCTTCTCCACCGCCATCCTCGCGCCGCTCGCGTTGAACTTCATCAGGCCGCAGACGACGTAGAGGGGCTTGCCGTTCTCGCGCGCGGAAAGAGCGACCTGCGAGGTCCCTATCTTGTTGACGAACCCGTCGGGCTCCAGAGAGTCCGCGCCGAGGAGGACGATGCCCGCCTCCGGCATGAAGTGGTTGACGGCGGAGTCGACGAACATCGTCGCGCGGATCCTCGCGGAGACGAGGTCGCGGGCGGTGCGGTGGCCCTGGTAGAGCGGGCGCGTCTCGGTGTGATAGACCTGAAACCGCCTGCCCCTCTCGCGCGCCTCCTTCAGGAGGCCGACGACCGAGGAGGAGTGGCAGTGCGTGAGGACGGTCCCGCCGTCCGGGACGAAGCGCCAGCCCGCGTCCCTGATCCTCGCGAAGTCAGTTTGGAACGAGTTGAGGAGCTGGGCGCACGCCAGCGCCGGGTCGCCGCTGGCGAGAACCAGCGCAAGGCAGTTCTGCAGGGCCGGCTCCGTGGGCCGCTGGCTCGAGAGGAGGCCCGCGTGCCGCGAGAGGTCCTCCCTTGAGGGGGCCTCGCGCTCAATGAAGAGCCTGAGGGCAGAGAGGGAGCGCCTGGCGACGCTAACGGCGCCCTGTATGCGCAGGTCGCGGATCGCGACCGCCGTGCGCTCGACTTCGGGAAAATACCGCCCCGGCATCCCTGCGGCCCCCTAGCCCGCCCTCTCCTCCAGCTTCTTGAGGGCGAGGATGCGCTTGGATGTGAGGGGGTGCGTCATGAGCGCCTCCATGAAGCCGAACGCCTGCTCGCGCCTTATCGCGTTCTCCAGGCCCGCGGAATCCATGCTCAGATAATCGGCGAGGCCCTTGGCGTCCTCCCCCGTCCTGTCTGCTATGTAGAGGCAGGCCATCGACTGGTCCACGCCCCCATCACCCAGGCCGTAGGAGATCTTGACGAGGCCCGAGGCGAGCGCCCTGCCGCTGGAATTCCTCGCCGCGAACTCGTCGGCCGCGTATTCGCGCGTCCTGGACAGCCACAGGACGAGGAGCTGCCCGAGGAAGCGGGCGAGGAAGCCGCCGGCGAAGATCGCGAGGCCGCTACGCCTGTTCTCCCTGTCAGACGAGCCGGAGAGGAGGATTATCGCAACATAGTAGAGGAGGACGGGTATCATTGAGGCGACAGTCATTATTATCACGTCCCTGTGCTTGATGTGCCCCATCTCGTGGGCGAGGACGGCCTCAACCTCGTCCTCCTTGAGGGCCCGCAGGAGGCCCGAGTGCACGGCGAGGTTCGC
>DYHY01000032.1 GCA_020723935.1 Candidatus Micrarchaeum sp. | reverse complement strand
TAGTGGAGGTGAGGAAGGTCAACGTCAAGGACGGGACGCTGAAGAGCAACTCCGTTTTCGAGTGGAACGCGGTCGAGGACAAGGTGGCGCCGAAGGACCCGAGCGTCATCCTGGAGAAGATAGCCCATTTCCGCGGCATCAAGACCGAGAGCATCCTCGCCGAGATCAACAGGCGCGCCCTCGTCCTAGAATGGCTCGCGAAGACGCACGTCAAGGACTTCAGGCTCTTCGAGAGCTACGTCGCCAAGTACTACACGGCGCCGGCGGAGCTCCTCGTTATGGTCGCGCGGGACATGAAAATCCCCGTCGCCGCGATCGTCCCGCCTCTCCCAGAGCCCAAGAAGCCGCAGGAGCCGGCGGCGCCAGTAGGAGGTGTGTAAGGGGCGCAAGTGGGCATCTCAGATGTAGACCCCTTCACGAGGTTCTCGCTCTCCGTCTTCGGGGGGTTCATAGAGCACAACGCGGTCCTCATCGCGGCGATCAAGGAGGACCTCAAGCGCGCCGGCATGCACCTGACGGTGGACGAGTACGTCTCCACCGCCCTCATGACATCCCTCCTCACGCCGATGATGACCGCGCCCCTCGCCTTCGTCGTCTGCATAGCGCTCGGGCTCTTCATCTCGACCACGGTCTTCGTCACGCTCCTCGTCGGCATCACGACCGCCGCCTTGACGCTCTCCTTCCTCTACTTCTACCCGACGATGAAGGCGGAGTCTATGAAGAAGTCCATCGAGAACACCCTGCCGTTCGCGACGATCTACCTCTCCACGCTCGCCGGGACGGGCATGACGACGGACACCATCTTCAGGGTCCTTGCGGACTTCCCGGAGTACGGGGAGATCTCCCGCGAGGCCAGGGGGATAGTCGCGGACACCGAGCTCTTCGGCCTGGACATCGCGACATCCCTGTCGCGCGCGGCGGAAAGGACCCCATCCGAGGAGCTCAAGGGCCTGCTCTGGGGCATGCGCTCCACCCTGACGACGGGCGGCGACCTGCGCTCGTTCCTCATCGAGAAGGGCAAGGGATACATGAACAACTACCGGCGGAACATCGACACGTACGTCGAGGAGCTCTCCCTCTTCACGGAGCTCTACATAACGGCGGTGATAGTCGGGAGCATCTTCTTCATAATAATGTCGACAATAATGAACATGGTCGGGGCCGGGAGCGGCGGGTTCATGGTGATGATCCAGAACATCGTCGTCTACGTGATGCTCCCGATAATATCCGTCGGCTTCATGATACTGGTGTCGATGATATCGCCCACGTAGGGCGGGCAGGAGGAAGAAGAGAAGGAAGATGTTTCCCGGAAGCGAGGGCGGCGCGGAGGCCGAGAAGGCGAGGGCCCTCTCCAACCAGCCCGAATCCTCCGTCGGCCGGACCCTGAGGAAGGTAACCGACAACTCCCACAAGGTGATGTACTTCTCGGGCGTGTTCGTCATCGCCCTCGTGTTCCTGGACTTCTACCTCAACAACTTCGACGTCCCGAGCGCCGTGTCTTACCTCCCCTTCGTCTTCGGGATAGGCTCCGCGCCCTACTTCTTCTACCAGTACTACGACTACAACAAGACCAAGTCGATAGAGGACAAGTTCCCGGAGTTCCTGCGCTCCCTCGCCGAGTCGCAGAGGTCCGGGATAACCCTCGTCGAGGCCATCCACCAGGCGAGGGACATAGACTACGGGACCCTCACGCCCGAGATCCAGAAGATGTCGGCGCAGCTCTCCTGGGGCGTCCCGTTCCCGAAGGTCATGAGGATGTTCGAGGACAGGATGAGCCGCTCCGACTTCATCAAGCGCACCGTCACAGTCGTCATGGAGGCCTTCGAGTCGGGCGGCGACGTCGCGGAGGCGATGTCGGCGGTGGCGAGCAACGCGATACTCATCAAGGACCTGGAGGCCGAGAGGCAGAACAAGCTCTCCCAGCAGGTCCTCGTGATGTACGTCATATTCTTCATCTTCCTGGGTATGGTGATAGTGCTGCAGAAGATCCTGGGACCCCTCTTCACGATGAACCTCTCGTCGGGGGGCACCGGGGTTTTCGGCGGGGGGATAGGGGGTGGGGCCAACGTCGGCCAGCAGTTCGGGCCTTCGTACTACAGGAAGATGTTCTTCTCGATGGTGATAATACAGGCGGTCTTCAACGGCCTCCTCGCGGGGCAGCTGGGCGAGGGGAAGGTCGTCGCGGGGATAAAGCACGCGGCGATCATGCTCGTCACGGGCGTCGCGATATTCATCGTCGCCCTCCCGGCCCAGACGGTGCTCCTAGACATTACCTCGCCCGACACCCCCGTCAAGCCCGGCGGCTTCTACAACCTCCAGGGCAGCGCCTTCATGGCCGACGGGACCCCGATGGTCGGGAACAAGATAACGATAACCATAGAGGACGCAAGGTACGAGACGACGACCGTCGAGAACGGCCAGATAGAGTACAAGCTCAAGGTCCCGACCGTGCAGGGCGTCTACAAGGTCGACATAACGGTCGACCCGGGCGGGTCCCTCAAGCCCGTCACGAAGACGATAAGCGTCAACGTAGCGAGATGAGCTGGTGAGGAGAATTGGGTCGAGGACTACTTGGGGGCCGGATGCGAGGCGGGGAAAGGGATGGCCCGTCCCCCGCCCCCGGCGGCGCGGGTAGGAAAGGCGCCCCGATCCCCCTCTCCCCCATTCTCCTCGCCGCGGCGGCGGCGGCGGCGGCGGCGCTCTCCATCTCCCTAGGTTTCCTGCTCCTCGCCTACCTCGGTGGCGCCGCCTTCGGAGCGGTCACTTCCGTTTCCTCCAAGGGCTACATGATCAGTCCCGCAGGGGAGGTGTCGAGCACCGACTTCGTCGTCCAGGCCGTCGGCCCGACGGGGATGACGCCCGTGCGCCTCTATTTCTCCGACCCGGCGCTCGCCAAATACTTCTCGATGTCGTCGGAGAGCGCGGCATGGAACGGGGCGGGGTTCCTCGCGGTCAACAGGTCGGCCGCCTTCAGTGTCCACGCCTCGGAGATAGACGACGAGTCCCTCTTCTTCAGGAACCACACGGTGTGGGTGGAGGTCGCTGGGCTGAACAGGACGATGGCGTTCTTCATCGTCCCCGGGCCCTTCATATCCCGCGGGAAGATCCCGCCCACCGGCGTCTCCGTGGGCCATGCCGTGAGGCAGGCCGTCATGGACAAGGACGGCAGGAAGATCCCGGTCGGGGTGGAGGTGTGGGTGTGGTGAGCCGCGGCGGCGCCCGCAGGGCCCAGCTCGCGATCGAGTTCGTGGCGGCGACAATGATCTTCCTCTTCGCGACGGTCCTCGTCATATCGGCGGTGTTCCGCGCCTACAACCAGGCGGCCGACGACAGGAAGTCCGAGCTCCTGCGCCTCAACGCCGAGAAGTTCTCCGAAGCCCTCCTCAGGAGCTCGGACAACGGCTTTGCCGAAGCCGACGGCTCGCTGAACTACACGAAGATCGCGGAAATCCCCGCCGGGAACTACACGCGGCTGCGCGAGATCGTGCGCACGCGCGACGACTACTTGTTCTCGGCAAGCTACCTGCCCTCGCTCCTCATCGACTACTTCTTCGAGAACGCCCTGTCCAAGTCGCCCGGCTCCTCGGTGCAGGGGCAGCCCTTCGACTCGTTCTCCAACGCGACGCCGATAAGGCTCTCGGTCTTCCCGAGGAGCCTGTCGGGGGGCATCGCCGCCGCCGACACCTTTGTCCTCCTCATAAACCAGTCCGACAGCCTCGTGGACATGCAGAGGGTCTCGGCGCCCGAAAGCCACGTCAAGCTCACCGCGACCTACGAGGGCATCTACACCCTCAGGTTCCTCTCCTACAACGGCGCGGAGTTCGCCTTCGGGCAGAAAGAGGTCTCGATAGGAGTGGTCAAATGAGCGCAAGCGGCCGCGGCGCCCCGGCAGAAGCAGTAGCATCAGCATCGCCGCCGGCCGCCGGCCGGGGAAGGCGGGGGTACCTTCGCGCCGTCGAGGCGCTGATAGCAATAGTCATGATCCTCGTCTCCTTCCAAGTCTTCCTCAATTTCCAGAACCTCCCGCCGACCCTCGCCGGCTCCACGCGCCAGACCGGCTACGACATCCTCGACTCGTATTCGGACGCCGTGCCCCTCGCGCTCTGGGATTTCTACGCGTTCGACCAGTTCATCTCCTACGTGGTCCCGTCCAACTACAACTTCAAGCTCTCGGCCGACTTCTTCACGCCCCTGACATCCCTGCCCGGGGCCGTCCCGCAGACGGCCGCAGTCGACATGGCCGCGGGTGTAGATGCGAGATCCGTTTACATATCGGACGCCTTGTCCCAGCTCGTCCCGGCGGAGGTGACGTTCAACTGGTACAGGGTCCCCTTCTACGTGACGAACCACGGCCCGGCGTCCGCGAGCATCCCCCTCTACGTCTCCTTCGCCCTCCCGCCCCTCGACGGCAACCTGGACGGGCTCTCCGAGCCGGCCGACAGGAACTCCGTCGACCTCTATTTCGACGGGAGGCGCACGCCGTTCATACTCCACTACGTCGGCCAGCGGAACGGGACGCTCCGGCCCACAGTCCTCTTCAACGCGTCAATGCTCCAGGAGGAGGTGAAGCAGGGCTACATGTACTTCTCCGTGGGGACCTACAACCCGCGCGAGATACCGGCCGTCTACACCTTCGTCAACACGACGCCCTACAACGTGACGATAGGCTCAAGGCCCATAGAGAAGGCCACGCGGGCAACCTTCAAGTTCCTCCCCCCCGCATCCTCCAGCCCCGTCCCGCTATTCGCGTCCTCGAAGGTGGGCTACCAGGGCCAGACGCTCATGGACTACACGTCCGCCCTCTACTACTCGAACTCCTCGCAGTACTACACGTCCACCAACAGCACCCGCACTTACAACGCGAACTTCTACTTCGTCCTCGGGAACGGCGCGGTGGCCCTGAACATAAGCTCGGACGCCAACTACACGCTGGGCCTCCCAGACGGGACGCAGCTCCTGCGCGCCGGGCCGATGGTCGGCGTCCCCCTCGAGGGCTTCGACGTCTCCATCCCCCCGCACCTGGTGAACGAGAGCGAGGCGGTCGGGAGCATCTCGGCGCACTGGCAGGTCAACTCGACATCCAGCAGGATAGACTACGTGGCTACGATCTTCGAGAACAGCACGGACCTCCTGATCCAGAGGAAGCTGCAGCCCCTCTACGCGGCGCGCCTCAACTACAGCCTGGACCTCATCGCACTCAATCCAACCTTCAACTCCGCCCCCTTCGCCTCCTGGCCGGCTCCGGCATCCCTCCTCAACCGCCGCACGTTCGTGTTCTCCAACGGCACGCACAGCATAGCCGCCTTCGAGAGCAGGCTCATGAACGCGACCGCCGCCGGAAGGTACGTGCGGCCGGACGGGGACGAGAACGTGACGGAGGCGACGATGACGACGCCCTACAGGTATTCGGCGGGCGTAACCCCCCCGAACGCCCGGCCGGCAAACTTCTTCGGGACGGACGCCTTCCTCTTCAACACCTCGACGATGCTCGTGAACGCGACGCCTGCGGACCTCTCCTTCCAGCACATGTCCGCACTCGATCGCCCGGACGACTATTACCTGAATTTCAGCGTCAAGAGGCGGTTCAACGTCACAGTCTCCCTGGCGTGCAGCCTCAACGGGAGGACCGTCTTCTCAGCCCTCCCCATCCCGGCGTACCTCTTCATCAACGCGTCCGCCCCGGTCACGGCCATCTACACCGTGCCCTCGCACTGGCTTTCGGACGGGCCCAACTCCTTCAACTGCGCTGTCAACGCGACGAACGTGACCTTGAGCGACATAACGGTGGGCCCCAACAAGTACGCGCATGCCGAGGGCGTGACGCGGATACCCGTGATCTTCAACCACTACGGCGCCTTCGACCTCAACGCGACCCTGTCCCTGGACATGCCGACCCTAGGGCTTTCGCAGTATTCGCCCAACTTCAGGATCCTCGACCCGGACGCGAACGAGTCGGTCTATTACGCGGTGGCGGGGAACACCCTCACAATATACGCCCGGCTCCCGGCTTCGAGCGTGAAGACGTACGAGATAGCGTATTCCGCGGACGGTCCGCTCCCGCTATACCCGTGGGCAGAGGGCGTGCCGCCGGAAGCCCCGGTCGGCGGGGCGCTCGGGGTGTTCCTGGGCCCGAACACCGACCCGTTTAGGCAGGTGGACGTGGACATCGGCCGGGCGCAGAGCTCGTCCCTCGTCCACTACGCCAAGCCGATGTCTAACCCCGGCTACGTCGACAGGGCGATATCGCCGACGGCCGAGGCGACCGTGTCCCAGAAGTTCGTGATAGACCCCGAGAGCGGGCGGACGGCCTCGATCAAGCTGATACTTTGGAGGAAATCCTAGATGGCAACCGGAAGGAAAGGGCAGTTCTTCATAATAGGCGCGGTGCTCGTGCTCCTGAGCCTCATGGCGATAGGGCAGTACCTGCGGAACGCGAGCCGCGACTCGTCCGAGCGCCCCTCGCAGGAGATATCGATACTCTCGGATTTCAACGACACGATCGTGACCCTCTACTCCCGGCCCGCCCTCTTCAAGAGGAACATCGAGGCGTTCCAGTTCGGGATACAGAAGAGCTCTGGCTTCGCGTCGCAGATATACATGACGTGCGCCGGCCTTCCCGACTGCACGGCCGTGTCGATAGGGAACTGCACCGCCGCGCCCTGCACGACGGCGCTTTCCGTCTCCGGCACCTACATGAAGGCGCAGAGCGAGTTCTCGGCCAGGATGACGGGATAGGGCGCGGGAGGCCGCAGGGGGGCCCGCCGGAAGATGCAGGCGCGCAGGATGGCAAAAGCGGCGAGCCCGCGCCTCCTGGAGCTGGGCCTCGTCTACGCGGCGTTCACCTGGGGCGCGACAGTCGCGGTCATCTAGGGCGTGATAGTCCTTGTGATATCGACGATCGCGGGATTCCGGCCCGCTAGGTACGCGAGCGTCCCGATGGCAGTCCTCTTCATGTTCCTGATAGCGGTCATCTTCACCGCCTTGGGGACGGCGATAGCCTCCGCCCTCCAGGACATGTAGGGCTTCCAGCTGATAGTGAACTTCCTGATAATGCCGGTGTTCTTCATCTCTGGGGCGATATTCCCCATCGCCGACCTGCCGGCGCCCATAGAGCTGGCGGCTCGCGTCACTCCCCTGACATACGGCATCGACGGCCTGCGCGGGGCGCTCACCGGGGCGCGGCCCAGATGCGCCTTTTCGGCGACTTCGTCTACCTCGGGGCGATATCGGCCGCGTTCCTGATACTTGGCGCATACCTGTTCTCGAGGATTGAGGCCTAGCCGGCCGGTCAGTCGGCGACCGCTATCTCGGCGAAGGTCGCGCGCGTCGCCCTTCCCAGGTCCTCGCCCGAGATGACGATGTCGCGGCCCCACCTCCCCGAGCCCACGAGGAGCCTGCCTTCGCCTGCGAGGGACGAGTCTATGAAGACGGGCAGGGCCGTCCTGAGGCCGAAAGGGGGGATCGCGCCTATCCTGTATCCGGTGGCTTCCAGGACGGTGCCCGGCAGCGCCATCCCGACGTTCCTCTCGGCGCAGACCTTGCACAGCTTCGCGGTGTCAAGCTTCTGGTCCCCGCCGACGAGGCAGAGATAGACCTTCCCACTCGCGCCCTGGAAGATCAGGGTCTTGAGTATCAGGTGCAGAGGCGCGCCCAAGGCTTTGGATATGTTATTTGTCCCCTTCTCCGTCGTGCCCGGGAACTCGGCTATGCTGAATGAGATTCCCATGCCTTTGAGGTGCTCCTCGGACGCAAGAGGCGGCGCGGCTGCTGGCTGCTCCATCCCCCGGCTGGCGGCGCCCGCGTTTTTAACTCATACGGGCGCGGCGAGGAGGAGGGCCGAGAGCGCAGGTACGTAGAAGAGCGCGACGATCGTGCTCGCGAGGACCGCGAAAGCCGCCTTTTCGGGCTGGCTCCTCAGCTCCGTCGCGAAGGCGACGGTGTTTGCGGCCAGAGGCACCATGGACAGGAGGAGCATCACCCTGTGAATCTCCGTCCCGAAGAAGCGCAACGTCGCCGCGTCCGCCGCGACGATCGCGAGCATTGCGAGGGGCCAGACGGCGAACTTGGCTGCCAGGGCGAGGCCGGTGAACCTCGCGTCGACCCGGTACGCCCCTTCCGTCAGGAGCTCGGCGCCCATCGCGGCCGCCATGCCGACGGCGCTGCCCTTGGGCTTGACCTCCGTCCTCGCCTCGCGCCCCTCGCTGTCGTAGCAGACGCTCCTTCGGCTCTTGGGGCTTTCCGCCGAACAGTCGAAAAAGACGCATTCGCCAGTCCTTTTGTCGCGGCAGACGACGTCCGGCTCGCCTCCGGTCCTCTCCATCTCGCCAAGCAACCACAGCTTCCCGGCATCGGCTCTTTCCAGCCTCGCCCGCATCTTGGTCCACTCGATTCCTTTGTGGCGGCCCGCGTTCCTCTCGAAGCGAACTTTCAGCGTTCCGAGCAGGGCTCCGAGTCGGTCGGGTGTCAATTCCTTTTTCGGCATGCGCGGACAATATCCTCCTGGAAGGTTATGGTAGCGGGGAGTGGATTTTCGATTTCGCCGTTTGTCTTCTGATATATCGGCGAAA
>DYHY01000031.1 GCA_020723935.1 Candidatus Micrarchaeum sp. | reverse complement strand
CGAACCAAGAATCGAAAAACCCTCGCGTAAGCGAGGAAATGAGTGGGGCGAGAGGCCGACTGAAGGGAGAGGTCTCGAACCAAGAATCGAAAAACCCTCGCGTAAGCGAGGAAATGAGTGGGGCGAGAGGCCGACTGAAGGGAGAGGTCTCGAACCAAGAATCGAAAAACCCTCGCGTAAGCGAGGAAATGAGTGGGGCGAGAGGGATTTGAACCCCCGACCTCCAACCCCCGAAGCTGGCATCATACCAAGCTAGACCATCGCCCCAGATGAGAACTTTTGGGGTTGTTGTAGGGGAGGCCCTCTTTTGGCTTTAAAAGCTGTCGCCTTTTCGCGGAGTGCCGGAAAACAACTAAATTTATAACTATGGAATAGTCATTTTTTTCTTCAGGGGAACTGCGTGAAGGCGCTTCTTTACTACGGCTGGGGCAACGGGTCGCTCTGGGACGATCTGGACGGGATGGAAGCCGAGATCAGGCGGGACCTGGAGGCGCACGAGCCCGACATTGTCCTTACGAGGGAATGGGCCGCGCCCCCTTCCGGCCTCCTGGAGCTCATGCGCTCGGTCCTTTCCATCGAAACGCCGCGCGGGGGCATCGTCGTCGCCAACGGCAGGGGCCTCCTTCTGGCGAGGGGGCGCGAATACATCGGATGCGTCAGCGCCGTGAGGGCTGACCGGAGCGGGGCGCCGGATCTCGGTCCCGGGTGGGAGGCCTATTCCAACGCAAACTACCGCTTCAGGAGGCCCGCGACCCTGGACTTGGAGGTCGCCGGCGGGATCATAACTGGCTACTTCCCGATATGCCTTGACGTCGAGCCCAAGACCGGCCTCTTCGACCTCGCGCTCTATCCGTCCAACTGCAGGACGATGCGCGGCCTCGTGAGGAAGAAGCATTCGGCCTATTTCTGCGCCGACTCGAGAGTCCCCTCTGCCGGAACGCGCGGCGTCTACTATCTCGCGAAGCCCGCATCGGATTCGCCCAAAGGCGAGGAGGCCGAGCACCTGAGGGACGCGTACGGCGGCCGCGGCTTCCGGCGCCTCTCCGAGTTCGAGGGGAAGGGGATCGGCCGGGCGACCTCCGTCTCGCCCGACAGGTCCGCGCTCATAGAGCTCTACGACGTGCCGTTCGCACCCAGGCTGAAGGGAGAAGCCCCTTCGAAATGAAGGTCCTCGGGATATATTCGGAGGGCAACGAGCCGGGCTGGCACACCCTCGCGGAGGTTTCGGGGGGATCCGAATCGGTTCCTCGGGGAATACGAGCCCCGGGCGACAGTCGCCTGGGAGTTCGGCGTCCCGCTTTCCGAGCCCCAGGAGTTCCTCGAGACCGTGCGCGGGATGGCTGTCCCGGCCAAATCCGTCCTCGTCCTCAACGGGCGCATCTACGCCGGGAAATCGGACGGGCGCCCGTGCGTCTCCTGCGTTGACGTCGTCGCCTACACTCCTCCTGGAGGGGAGAGGAGGACTTCCCTGTTCCCGAAGAAGGGGAGCGACGGCGCGGCCGAATTCCCGCAGCAGTACGTCGTCCCGGATCCCGAGAGCGGCACGTGGATATCTGGCTTCGATCTCCTCCGTCCGGAAAAGGCGAAGCATCACGGCCGCGTCCCTCCAGAAATCCTCGACGCGATGCCGGAGGGCTACGGCCTGCGCAAGCCTTCCGTCGTCTCCGCGGAAATGGGCGAGGAGAGGCTGCTAGAGCTCTGGTTCCCGATATGCGCGGACATTGAGCCGGGCCCCCTGCACGCCGACGTCGCGTTCTACGCCGGGAACGGCGCGCAGGACAGGTGGCTGCACGACTGGCTCATCCGGTATTCGGCCGGCGGGGGTACTCGACAGAAAAGCGCGTGGACGCGGCAAACGTCTACCTCCATCCGGACGTCGGGCATTTCACCATAGAGTCCGGCGGGAGGCGCCTGAGGATGCGGGCGCGCGGCGAGAGCGTCTCGGTCGTTCCGAGGGGCGGGAAGCGGGACGGGCTGAGGCCGCTCCTCCTTTCGGTCGAATCGCCTGCCGACGGCTTCGTCGTCGCAGAAATCGACGGCTTTTCCGTCCTACACAGCCTTCGCCCGCGTCCGGCGTAATCCGTGGGCACGGGGGGTTTTGCGGCAAGTATTAAATAGGTCGGGCGGGCCCACCTCCCCGCTGGGTGCGAAGGGAAGATGACGATGACGGAGAGTGCAATCCCGCAAGGACGGCTTGCGGGTTTTGAAACACCTGGGTAGACGCCTTTGCGGCCCGAGCACCATTTTTCCGAAGATGTGTTTTCAGGCGGGCGGAGCCCTTTCTTTTCCGCTGCAAGAAGCGCGTAGCTATATCGATCGGAAGTCGTGGAGAATGAGAATTCGGACGGGAGGACAATTTCGGGACAGGAAGCCGGCAGATGGTGGAAACCGTTTTATAAGCGGCGAGGTGGTTCCCCGCCCGAGATGAGCTCAGAGAAGGTCGTCAAGGTGACTTTTCCCAACGGCGATGTCCACGAGTTCCTGAAAGGGATCCCTTGCCTGGAAGTCGCGAAATCCATTTCCGAGGGCCTCGCCCGCGCCTCCGTCGCCGCGAAGCTGGACGGCGCGCTCGTCGACCTCTCCCGCCCGATAGAGGCGGACGCGAAATTCGAGGCCGTGAAGTTCGACTCGAAGGACGGCAAGGACGTCTTCTGGCACTCCTCCTCGCACCTGATGGCGAAGGCAGTCATGCGCCTCTTCCCCGACGCCAGGCTCACGATCGGCCCGGCCATCGAGGACGGCTTCTACTACGACATTGACGTCGAGAAGCCCTTCACCCCGGATGACCTCGCCGCGATCGAGAAGGAGATGAAGAGGCTCGCGGAGGCAAACGAGCCCTTCGAGCGCCTGGAAGTCTCCTGCTCGGAAGCAGAGCAGATAATCCACAACCGCCTGAAGAACTCCTACAAGATAGACCTCCTGAAGGACGTCCCGGATGGGGAGAAGATATCCTTCTACGCTCTCGGGAAGGATTTCATCGACCTGTGCAGCGGGCCCCACGTCCCGTCCTCGGGTAAGATCAAGGCGTTCAAGCTCCTGAGCACGTCGACCGCGTACTGGCGCGGGGACAGCAAGAACCGGGCCCTGCAGAGGATCTACGGCGTCTCGTTCCCGGAGAACAAGCTCCTAACCGAGCACCTGAAGATGCTGGAGGAGGCGGCCAAGCGCGACCACCGCAAGATCGGCAAAGACCTTCACATCTTCACGTTCGCAGAGGAGGTCGGGATGGGCCTCCCCCTGTGGCTCCCTGGCGGCGAGGTCCTCAGGCACCTCCTGATAGAATACATGAGGAAGATGGAGGAGGAGGACGGCTACGTCTACGTGAGGAGCCCCGGGATAACACGCTCGGAGCTCTATTTCGCGACGGGCCATCTGCCCTACTACAAGGACAGCATGTACGCGCCCATCGAGATCGATGGAATGGAATACTACCTCAAGCCGATGAACTGCCCGCACCACCACATGATGTACCGGACGCTTGCGGCAAGCTACAAGGACCTCCCTATCAGGTTCGCCGAGGCCGGCGACTGCTTCAGGCACGAGCTCTCGGGGACGATGCACGGCCTGATCCGCGTGCGCTGCTTCACGCAGAACGACTCCCACATCTACCTCGCGCCCGCGCAGATACACTCCGAGGTCATCAGGGTCGTGCGCCTCTTCCAGCGCGTCTACAGGGACATGGGGATATCGGAATACTCGTTCCGCCTCTCCCTCCCCGACTTCGAGAACAACCCGGAGAAATACGGGAACGTCGACAACAAGGACGCCTGGACGGGAGCCGCCGAGCAGCTGAGGAGCGCGCTGCTGGATCTCGGCGTCCCCTTCGAGGAGGTGAAGGGCGAGGCCTCCTTCTACGGGCCCAAGATTGACATCCAGCTCAAGAACGTCTTCGGGAAGGAGGACACCATCGGGACCGTGCAGGTGGACGTGATGGTGCCCAAGCGCCTCGGCCTCACCTTCGTGAACGAGAAGGGGGCGAAGGAGACCGTCGTGATAATACACCGCGCGATCCTGGGCTCCTTCGAGCGCTTCATCGCATACCTCCTCGAGCACTACGCCGGGAGCCTGCCGTTCTGGCTCTCGCCGGAGCAGGTCGCCGTCCTCCCGATAGCCGACAGGCACGCGGAAGGGGCGAGGAAGGTTGAGGAGGCCCTCGCCGCGGTGGGGATCCGCGCGAGCACCGACTCCAGCAACCAGACCCTGGACTACAGGATAAGGGAGGCGCAGCTGAGGAAAATCCCGTACATGATTGTCGTCGGGGACAAGGAGATCGCTGCGGGGACGGTTTCGGTCAGGAAGAGGAGCGGGGAGATGCTGGCTCCGATGCCCGTCGCCGAATTCGTCGGCCTGGCCCTAAGGAAGAACGCGGAGCGGAGCCTGGAGCTCTGATTCAGCCCGGGGGCCTCTTGCCTATCCCTATGGAGATCTGCCTGTTCACTCCCTCGGAGACTATCACGGGCTGCTTCACCGACTTGTAGCCGAGGGCCGTGGCGTTGGCGGAATACCCGCCCACCAGGAGGACGAAGGACGCCGTCCCGGCTTGCGTGCCCAGGGAGACCACAGGCTTGCCTGCGGAATCAGTGACGAAGACCGTCGCGTCGTAGAGCGTCGCCCTCGTCGATGCGTCAAACACGCGTATCTCCAAGCCTCCGAAGCCCTTGTCCGTGTAGCTGGGGCCTTCTTCGGCGACGCTTGTCACTGTCGGCGGAGAGATCGTCTCCGGACCGCCCGGAGAAGTCGTCGGCGATTCCGGAAGAGCGGGGGGCAGGGTCGTCTCGGTAGCGCCCGCGGCGGTGCAGTCCTCCTCCCACTGCCTGATGCATTTGCCGAGGGCCTCGCACCAGGAATAGCCCGCTGCGACGAGGCAACCGTGCCCGTCGGTCTGCCCGCCGACCGCCCCTTGGACGGTGGTCGTCGCGGCGGAAGAAGGGCCGCTAGGCCTGGATGCGCCCCTCAGGAGGAAGAAGCCGGCGGCCGCGAAAAGGACGACGGCGATCGCTATCAGGATTATCGGCTCCTTGGCGCCCTGCTTGTCGTGCGATTGGGATGGTTTCCTGGGCATTTCGTGCGCCAATCCCGCCGCGCGGTTATATTTGTTTTCCCCGGCGAACTGCCGGAGGCATCCTGCGGACTACCAGAACACATCTTGCTCGTCCACCCGGAACCTCTGGTCGACTGTTGCATCCTCCGGCTTCTCGGGCCTCGCCGCCATGAGCGCGCCCGTCACGGCGATCATCGCGCCGTTGTCGCCCGCGTATTCCAGAGGCACGACTGTGAACTCCGCGCCGCGCTCCTCGCACATCGTGCGAAGCATCTGCGCGAGCCTCCTGTTCGCCGCGACCCCTCCGACCGCCATGACCTCGGACTTGCCGGTGTGGGCGACCGCGCGCTCGGTGACCTCGGCGAGCATCGCGAAGCAGTGCTCCTGGAATGAGAAGCAGACATCCTCCAGCTTCTCGGTCTTCGCGAGCCTCGTGCAGTGGGTCAGGAGGCCGGAATAGGAGAGATCCATCCCCTTGACGACGTAGGGCAGGTCGATGAGCTTGGCCCCCCTGGATGCGAGCTCCTCGATTCTCGGGCCGCCGGGGAAGGGCAGGCCCAGGTTCCTCGCGAGGACGTCCAGGGCGTTCCCTATCGGGATGTCCAATGTCTCGCCGAACACCCGGTACCTCCCTGACGAGAGCGCGATCACTTGCGTGTTCCCCCCGGAGACGTAGAGGACGACCGGGTCGCGCGCCTTCGTCGCCCATTTGCCGACCTCGATGTGCGCGACGGCGTGGTTCACCCCGACGAGGGGCCTGCCGAGGGAGCCGGAAAGGGACCTTGCGCACGCGAGGCCCACGCGCAGGACCGGCCCGAGGCCCGGGCCGCGCGAATAGGCGACGGCGCCGATTTCCCCGGGCTTCACCTTGGAGAAGACCCGCCCGAGCACGGCCCCGCACTCCGCGGAATGGTGGTCCGCGCAGTCCCTGGGTATCATGCCGCGCCCAGCCGGAGGCGAGAAGACCGACCTCTCGTTTGCTAGAATCCTGCCGCCGGAGGAATCGAATACCCCCGCGCCGAAAGTGTGCGCCGTGCTCTCTATTCCGAGGACGACGACGCCCATGTTTCTCCAGGATCCACTAATTCGTCAGGCTTTCGCGGGGGACGCCGCGGGCTTGGCCTGCCCTTCCTTGAAGACCGTGTAGTGGCACCTTCCGCAGTATTCCCTGTCCTTGTGACTAGCCATCATTGTCCCCGCCCCGCACCGGGGGCAGTTCTTGAGTGTGCGCACGACCTTCCCGGCCGCGTCGACCTTGTAGTACTTGTACTTGGGAACGTACTTTTGGGGCTTCTTCTGCTTCTTGCCTTCTCCAGCCATTGCACGGGGGGCCGCCGGAACCGTTTATAAATGTTGTTTTGTCCTCCGCAAAAGGCCTCCGGCGCCTTTGCGGGCCTCCAGCCGTCGTTTTTTATCAAGGGGCGCTACGGGCATCGCCCCGGCGAGCCGTGGCAGCAGAAGGGAAGGAGATAGAGAGCAAGGTCCCTGTCGGGGAGGACTTGTTCGGGAGGCTTGCGCAGACCCTGTCCGCTTCCTGCCCGCAGGCCAGGCGGACGGCCCAGGCGGACGCCTACTTCAACCATCCCTCCCACGACTTCCTTTCCTTCGCCTTCCCCTTCGAATGGCTCAGCGTGCGCGAGCGCGGGGCGCGCGATCATCAACTACAAGCACTACTATCCGGAGAACGCCCGGGACGCGACGCACTGCGAGGAGGCGGAGACGGAGGTCTCCTCCGCAGAAGAGGCGCGAAGGATCCTCCTCTCCCTGGGCTTCCAGGAGCTCGTCGTCGTGAGGAAGGAGCGGGCATCGTTCGTGTACGGGGATTTTGAGGTTTCGCCGGATTCCGTCGAGGGCCTGGGCCTCTTCGCGGAGGTGGAAGCCCTGCGGGATTTCGGCGGAACCGGGGCGACGAGGGCGGCCGTGTTCGCGGAGGCGCGGTCCCTGGGAATCGACGTCTCAAAGAGGGACCTGCGCGGATATCCGTACCTCCTCCTGGAGAAGGCGGGCCTCCTGAAGGGCGGGCGGTGAAGGGCGCGCGCGGCATGGAGCATCTCGCCATAATGAAGAGATCCTGGGGCCTGATCCCGAAGATCCTCTCCCGGGAGAAGAGAATAGAATCGCGCTGGTATTCCTCGCGCCGCGCTCCCTGGGGGAGGATCTCCAGGGGCGACCGGGTGTTCTTCAGGAATTCCGGGGAAGCGGCGGTTATCGCCGAGGCGCGCGTCTCCGATGTCGCGCAGTTCGAGGGCCTGACCCCTGCGAAGGTGAAGGCGCTTCTGGAAAAGCAAGGCAAGGACGACGGGATAGCCGAAAGCGAGCTTCCCAGGTATTTCGCCAGGTTCAGGGACAAGAGATACTGCATCCTCGTCTTCCTCAAGGGAGCGAGGAGGGTCGAAGCCCCCTTTGAAGTCGACAAGAGCGGGTTCGGGGCGATGTGCGCCTGGCTCACTGCCCCCTACCTTCCCAAGCGGCGGCTCCCGGAGCCGGTGCAATAGGCTTATCAACCGGCGCGTGCGGCGGCCTTCCCATGGAACTGTCCGAGCTCGTTTCCTTCGCAAAGCGGGAGAACGCGCGCATCCTCGCCCGCTACCCGTCCGTCAAGGATCCCGAGAGGATGGCCCTCGCCCAGACGGTGAAGCTCGGCGAGGAGGTCGGGGAGCTGTGCCAGCAGGTCCTCGCCGCGCAGGCGCTGCAGCGGGACCGCGGCAAGGGCCGCGAAGCCGGGCCGCAGGCGCTTCCGAGGAGATAGCTGACGTCCTGATATCGACCGCAATCCTCGCGGAGCACATGGGCGTCGACGTCGAGAAGGCACTCGAGGGGAAGCTACGCGAGATAGCGAAGCGCCCCTAACCGGCCGATTTCCAGGCTGCTCACGCGGCCTTCTCGCCAGCCGGCCCCGCGAGGCCCGTGATGCCAGCCTATACCTCTACCTTTATCCCGCGCTCGTCCAGGTGCCTGTACACGCGCGCCTTGAAGTCGAAGATGACCGAGAGGAAGTTCGCGTAGGCCTCGTAGGGGTTCTTGATGTGCGCGAAATAGGAATGCACGTCCCCGTCCCCGAGCCACTTCGTACACATGTAGTAGAAGTGGTCGCTCGTCTGCAGGAGGCGCCACGTCTTGATGAGGTCGGGGTCCTTGGTGGCGAGCACGAAGGGCTGCAGGGTCTTGAGCTCGGCGAAGGCGACCTGCTGCATCCTGTTCCCGAGCCACGCGCTCGTGTCCCTCTCCATGTCGGCCCAGGAGATGGTGTTGAACTCGAAGACGTCTATCTCCCCGACCGGCTTGTGTCCTTCCACGAGCTCGGTGGGCGTCGCGAAGTTCAAGTGCGGGTGGTTCAGGACCTCGCCCGGGAGGCTCCGCATGAACTCGAAGATCCCGGTGTCCTGCCACTGGTGCTCGCCGAATGTCTCGAAGTCGATGCAGATGTTGACAAAGTCCCCCGGCGTCGCCGCCAGCCACGCCGCGTACTTGTCTGCCGTGAGGGGCCACTCGTTCCACCAGCGAGCCGAGAACTTGTAGCCGATGTCGTCGGAGAGCTTGTAGTTCCTGAGGAGCGCGACGATCCCGGGCGCGTCCTTTACCGTGTAGAGGTGGTTGGGGGACCTCCATCCGCCGAGGATCCAGTCTATCCCCTCGGTGTACATTGCCTTGTACCCGAGGCCCGCGACGGTCTTGGCGATCGGGTTGTTGAAT
>DYHY01000030.1 GCA_020723935.1 Candidatus Micrarchaeum sp. | reverse complement strand
TGCAAATCGTGCTTTCTCAACAACAGAACAACTTAAACGTGAATTACGGCAAGAAGGGAACCGGCAAAAATTCGAGCACAAAAGTATTAATTATTTATTGCCGTAATTATACTAAGCGTGCCCGGCTAAATCCAGGCAGGCATACTTTTCCAGGATCAGCCTCCCGGCTTCCGGAACGTCCCTTGCGAAGAGGTCGGCCGCGCGAACGACCCCCTCCTTCTCGCCCATCGCAATTGAGAAGTCGGCGTACGTGAACATCTCGATGTCCGTCGAGCCGTCCCCGACGGCGGCTATCTTGCCGGCCCGCGCATACCGCGCCGCGATCGGCCCCTTGTCGACGCGCATCTCGACATTTGCAAGCTCCCCGTCCTCGAAGAGCAGCCTGTTCGCGTGCAGGCTCACGTAGGGCGGGAGGGAGGGGCCTATCAGCTGCTCGAACCCGCCCGTGACCACGGCAAGGCCCAGCCCGTAAACTCTCAGGTTGTGGAGCGTTTCCTTCGCTCCGGGCCGAAGATGCACCCTTCCCCGCGCCTCGGCGAGCCGCTCCTCGGGGAAGCCGTGCAGGAGACAGATCCGCATCTCCATCGCCTCCGCGAACGGGATTTCCCCGGCCATCGCGGCGCGCGTTATCTCCCCCACCTCCCTTCCGACGCCCCAGAGCTCCCCGAGGACGACTATCCCCTCTGCGTTGCTGAGCGTCCCGTCATAGTCCCAAAGGACCGCGACATCCCCCCTCCTTCCTGAAGCCGCCATGGCGGCGCCGGGAGCTAATCAAGGCTTTTTATCATTTTTCGGTGCAAGTTTGTACAGATGTAACAAAAAATGACAAAATATTTTTAAATATTGTATATCCATACAAGAGATATGGACGCAAAGGACGAGAAGATCTGCTCAGCCCTGAAGGCCGACTCGCGCCTCTCGGTGCGCGAGGTTGCGCAGCGCGCGCGCCTGTCTGTGACGACGGTCCACTACCGGATGAGGAACCTTGCAAAGTCGGGCGCGATAAGGTACACCGCAAGGGTGAACAGGAGGTTCTCGGACAGGAGCCTCGTCGCCTATGTCCTCGTCAAGGCGATGCCCGGTGTGAACCACGAGAAGCTCTTCCAGAGGATCCTCCCCCGGCCGGAGGTGGAGGAGGGGGCGATAGTCACCGGGGAATCCGACCTCATATTCAAGGTTAGCGTGCGCGACATGGACGCCCTGAACGGCTTAGTCCTGAAGTTCCTGCGGCTCCTTCCCGAGGTCGCGGAGACGAGGACGATGGTCTGCTACATGGTGGAGGAGAAGTGAGGATTGCTGCGCGGAAGCCGGTCTATTTCGTGACTTCCAACCCCGGGAAGCTGGAGACGATGCGCTCCTACGTCTCGGAGATGGGCTTAAACCTCAACGTCAGGATGCTCAAGGCCCGGCACCCGGAGGTGAAGACCGACGACACCCTGGAGACGACCGCGATGGAGAAGGCCAGGTACTGCGCGGTGAGGTACAGGAAAGCGGTCATTGCGACCGATGTCGGGATATTCGTCGAATCCCTCAAGGGCTTCCCTGGGGTGAACACCGCATTCTCCCTTGACAGGATAGGCCTGTCGGGCCTTGCCAAGCTCCTCGAAGGGGAGGAAAACAGGAAGGTCGTGTGGCGCTGCGCCCTGGCGTACTGCGAGCCGAAGGGGAGGCCCGCCGTCTTCTCGGCGGAGCGCGAAGGAGCCGTCGCGGACGCGCCCAGGGGCGATCGTGGCTTCGGCTGGGATCCCCTTTTCATCCCGGCGGGGAGGGACAAGACGTTCGGCGAGGAGCCCGCCTTCCGCGACGAGCTCTCCCCAGTCAAGAGCTGCCTCGCGCAGCTCGCCGCGTTCCTCTCCAAGGGCGAGAAGAAAAGGAAGAAGATTTAAGCCGGGCCTTGCGGCCGCGGCAATATGGCGTCCTTCCTTCGCCCGAACAAGAGGATGATGGAGGCCAGAAGGCAGGTCTCTGACCTCGCCCGCGCGGCGAGCGAGGCTGGGATGGTCTACTGCTCGGACAAGAAGTGCGGCTGGGGATGGGACGTCTCCACGAGCCCCGTCTGCCCCCAGTGCGGCGCGCAGCCCGAGGGGAAGAGCCTGAAGGAAGCGGAGAAGCAGCTCAAGAAGACAGTGGGCCGCGAGAACCTCGACAGGCTCATGCGCGCGTCGCGCTGAACTTCAGGCCGCGCCCTTTTTCTTCCCCTTCTCCGCTGCCTTCCTGGCCCCACCGCCGTAGGGGGTGACGGTGCTCCCTATGACGAGGGCGCCGGCTATTATCGCCAGGTTCTTTATCACATACTGGCCCTCGAGCGTCGGGAAGAGGAAGTTCCCGCCCTGGAACGCCTGCATCGGGAAGAAGACGAGGACCTGGAAGGTCCCTGCCATCTGCAGCCAGAGGAGGAAGAGCGTCCCGCGCAGGACCAACTTGTCAGGTATCAGCAGGCCGACGCCGATGAGGACCTCCTACGCGCCTATGAAGACCACCGCCCATTCGGGAGGGAGCCAGAAGACGGTCTGCGCGACGAGACCGGCTGCTGGGTTGAAGCCAACAATCTTGAGGGCTCCGAACCAGATGTAGATCACGGCGAGGGCGATCCTGAGGAAGTTGATGCTGTTTCCGCTCATGAACGAGATGAACCACCCATCGAACTTCCTGAAAAGCCCGACGAACCAGCTTCCGCCGGCCCCCTCCGTTTTCGCCGCCATTTTCCCCCGGGAGGCGCAGCATCTAAAAAAGCGCTTCCATCCGGGGCCCGGAAAAAGCCTATAAAGCCCCCGGAGGAGCCGCGCGTCGGATGAAGTCCATAATAATCAAGGGCGCGAGGGAGCACAACCTGAGGAACGTCTCCCTCGAGCTCCCCCGCGACAAGCTCATCGTCTTCACGGGCCTCTCGGGCTCGGGCAAGTCGACCCTCGCCTTCGACACGATATACGCCGAGGGCGCCGACGATGAAGTTCCTGAAGTTGAAGATCTTCTCACCTCGCTATGCGGGCCTATCTCGAAGAGCAGGAATATGGCGCCAAGCTGCGCGAAGAGGCGCACGGTGTCGTCGTACCTTATGAAATGCGGTGGGCTGCCCGCCGCGAAGGGCGCGACGCCCGCGAGGGCCGAGTAGAGGGCGTTCAGCACGGCCGAGGCGTAGGGCCAGACGAGGACGAGGCCCTTGGGCGAGACGAGCATCCCGAGGATCAGGAGCCCGACGACCGCCGGCTGCCTCATGTAGATGACGAGGAGCTCCGAGAGGATGGTGGTGAGGGGGAGGGCTGTGAGTTCGAACCAGATTATCTTGTCCCGGGGGACGGCCTCGGAGAAGAGGGATGCCCTTATCACGGAGAAGAAGAGTATCACGAAGAGGACCGGAACCAGGAGACCCGCGGCCCTGCTGACCTTTTTCGCAACCACAATGATGTCGTCAACGTAGCTTTCCCAGCGGAGTTTATCCTTTGGGGGCCCTTTCCCGGGTCAGCGCCGCCTCCGGGGCTTCCTGGACGCCTCCACGCGCGACGCGAGCAGGCGCGCGAGCTCCTCGGCCCCCTCGCGTTCCAGGCCGTCGATGTGCGAGAGGTTCCCGGACTCGCCGGTGACGGTCGTCATCCAGACGTCCCAGAGGCCGAATGCTACGTCGAAGAGGTCCTGGTCCACGTAGACCGACTGGACGTTCCTGAACGGCACGACTATCTCGCCCCAGCCGAAGACGCCCTTGTGCACGGTGAGGCTCTTGGAGTCCTCGTAGTATTCGTAGCGCCTCAAGTACTCGTTCTCGTACCACAGCTTCAGGCAAAACGCCGCCGCGCAGAGCGCAGGGATCCCCGCGGCGATCGCGAGCGAGACGGTCCGCCCCCAGGAGGGGACGATCATCGCGCCAAGTATCGCGAGGATTTCCAGCTGCGGCCACGGGAAGGCGATGAACGCGAGGGCCTTCTTGAGAGGCTTCTTCTTGGACAGGGGGAGCGTCGTCTTCAGCGGTCTCTTGGAGGAGGGCACGGAGATCCCGCTCGCCTCAGCCATCTCCATCGCGAGGGCCGCGGCGTCGGCAAGCTTCAAGGAGGGGATCGTCTCGAAGGGCGTCGCGTAGCTCCCGGAATACTGCTCGCCGTGCTCGCCCGTCGTGACCTCCCTTGAGCCCGTCTCAATCGTCACGTCCGCGATGCCGAAGATGCTCCCGAAGAGCGAGCAGGACACCTTCACGTCCTGGACCTTCTCGTAGCGTATCTTCTTAGCGCTCTTGGCGATGAAGTCGTATCCTATCGACACCCCGTCCCCCTCGAGGGAATAAGAGAATGCCATGTTCGATATCGCCGCGCCTGTGAATGCGAGGACCGCCACCGCGAGGAGCAGCAGGAGAATTATCCCCGCCGCCATCGCCGCGGGCCCGAAGTGGAGCCCCACCGCGAAGGCCATGATCGCAAGGGGCCCGAGGAACGCCGCAGCCCCGACGCATCCCGCGCAAGCGCCGAGGAAGAAGTGGTTGACGTAGGGCTTCTCCCTGCCTTCGAGAGGCCGCCTCGCCGAAACGGGCGCCGGGCCCGCCGCCCTGGCCGCCCTGGACGCGCCGTAGAGCCTGCCCTCGAGGAGCTTCTTGAGGCGCTCGGCGTCCGCCGCGTCAAGGAGCCGGGCCTTGGCGGAGACCGCGGATTGCACGGACATGGATTTCACGGTCATCTCTTCCAGGCCGAAGAGCCTGTCCAGGATCCCCTGGGCGGTGTCGATGTCCTGCATGTTCGCATAGAATATCAGGGATTCCGAGGGCGTGAGCCAGCCCTTCCTTATCCTCAGGCCCTCCGCGGTGAGTTCGTATGAGCATGCCTCCACCTCCTTCTTGACGTAGAACGCCACGGCGCCGAGGACGGCGACCACGACCGCGATGGTTATCAGGAGAGGAAGGACCGCGAGTATCCCGGAGAGCGCGAAAGCCATCATGAAGAGGGCGCTCAGGGCCTTGCCCGCGAGCTCGCGCACGTACGCGTGCTCGCCCGGCCTGAAGGCCTCGCCCGTGGGAGCGGACGCCCTGCCCCGCGATATTCCGTAAGCCTGCGGCCCAGCGGCGGAGAAGGCCTGGGACCTAGCGCCGGGAGAGGCCTTCTTCCCGGAGATCGCGGAGAGGAGGATCGCCTTGAGCGCCTCCATGTTCGCCTTCGACACGCCGTCGATGTGGGAGAGCGCGCCGGAGGTCTCGGATGCCGATGAGAAGTGCAGGTCGTAGAGGCCCATCACCCTGTCGACGATGTCCTGATCAGCGTAGACGTCCGATATCTTGTCCAGGGGGATCGTCGCGGAGTTGGGGAAGATCACGCCCTTCTTCACGACGAGGCCGCTCCCCTCTATGTCGTAGAAGTAGGTCCTGCAATATTCGGAAGCCCACCATATGACTATCCCAAAGACGACGAAGATCAGTAGGAGCCCGAATATGCCCAGGAAAATTATGCCCGCCATCCCGACGAACGGGGCGAGGAAGAGGGCTATCGCGCCCCGCTCGAGGATCTTCTTGACGACTTTCCTGCCCTCCAGGGGATAGTTCTCCCGGAGGGGCGCCTCGGAAGGACGCTTCGCGGCGGCCGCGGCAGAAGCGGCAGATGGCCAGCTCATTCCGCAAGCCCCCTGTGCTTCTCGGCGCGCGCGAGGAGTTCGAGGCGCAGGCCCTTGGCAAGCTCTCGCTCGAGGTAGGGCACCTTCAGGGTGCTCGCGGGCGTCGTGATCGTCACGCTCGCAGTCCTGGTGAGCTTCTCGAGCAGGCCCTCGGAAAGCTGGACGTCCTGGACGTTCTCGTAGGGGATCATGGTGTACCCGGGGGAGATAACGCCGCTCCTCGAGAAGACGAGCTCGTCTTGCAGGCTGAAGCGGAAGGTCCTGACATAGTAGATGCCCTCAATCGCGACGAAGGCGAGGCCCGGCACCGCGAGGAGCAGGAAGGCCGCGATCCCCGGCGCCGCGATTTCCCCGATGCCGGCGCCAAGCAAGAACGCGGCGAAGCTCACGGCCCCGACGGCCGCACCGGCTATTGCGCAGAGGAAGACGGCCGCAAACAAGAACATGAGCGCCCTCTCGACGAATATCGCCCCGCCGTTGGGCGTCGCGTGCTTGGCCGAGCACTCCTTGACAAGTATCTTCCTTGGCGGGAACCTCTCGCCCTTCCCTTCTTCTGCGTCGGAACCGTAAGCTGCTTTCGGATATGCGCCTTTTGCCGGCATTTCGCAGGGACCTGGTTTCCCGTGTTTAAAGCGGTTTTGCGGGCTTTGGGCGCGCGAAGTGGAAAATTATTCAATTATTGACTTTTATTGAATAGTAAATATATAAATGAGTTCGGGGCATTGCTTATCTCATGAGAGATTATTCCTACCAAGCGCGGACGCAGCAATACGCTGAAACCCAAGCCGCGGCAACGGCCGGCTATCTCCTTCCCCTTCCCCTTCCCGCGGCGGGAAATCCTGCGGGCGCTTATTCCTACAGCGGCTCGGCAGGGAAGAAGGCCAGGGCATATTTGGCTGAGATCAGATTCCTCCTGGAATTCGGAGAGACTGTGGGCGATGCCGCTTCCTATTCTCCCGCGCCTCTCCTCGCCTGGAGCCGGGGCCAGAAGAACCCTAACAACCTGGTTCCGACGAGAGGCCCGAAGATAAGGTCGCGGCCCAAAAGCAAGGAGAAGCCCGGCTGAGTTTCCAAGGACAAGAACGCGCACCCGATAAAGCACACCCCGGCCAAGGCCCACAACAACTGATTCCGCGGCCCGCCCCTAGGATATCCCGTAGGAATCCATGAATGCCCTCATGGAATGGTACCCTTGCAGGTATTCCTCGCCCTTCCTTGTTATGGAATAGGTCCGCCTCCCGGTCTTCCCGATCCTCTGCTCGGCCATCCCCTTGGCGACGAGCTCGGCGAGATAGTCATAGAGCATCTGGTTTGAGAGGTTCGCGCGGTAGAGTATCTGCGTGGGCTTGGCCTGCCCGCCGCCGCGCTCTATCACGCGCAGGATGTCGTGGATTATCTCCAGGCGCCCCCTCTTCTGGGACGGCTGGCCCTGCGGGCTGTCGGGCGCGCCCATCTCTCAGGATATCCCCTTGACCGCCTTCGGCCCGCCCTTCTTCAGGACGAGGTAGAGGTTTCCCAGTATCATCAGGTAGGACACGAGCGCGAGGAAGTGGGCCAGGGCGTAGAGCGAGGGCGAGAGGATCCCGGAGAGGAAGATCCCGACGTGGCTTGCCAGGAGCAGGATGAATGCGAGCGATATTAGGAGGGATTCGACGCCCTTCTTCCTGAAGTAGTTCATCCCGAACTTGGCGGAGAGGAAGAGGAGGTATCCGGACGTTACGGTGTATGCGGCGCGCAGGGCGTTCTCGGCGTAGAGGACGGCGACGAGGGCGGGGATGAGGGTGAGCCAGAACGGGGTCAGGGATTCGAAACCCATCGTCGCGAAGAGGCCGAGGCCCGCGAGCATCAGGAGTATGTGCAGGTACATGCCGATCGCCCTGACGCCCATTATCGAGGCGACCGTCATCCCGCTAGAGAGCTTCGTGAGGAGGAAGGTGCTTGTCGCTGCCTGGACGAAATAGGAGAGGGCGAGGAGGGAGAAGGACCAGCCTATCCGCTGGACGGGCTTTGCGCCCGTCCTCGAAGCGACGCGGAAGGCGAACGCGGAGATCACAATGCACACTAGGGCGAAGAGCGTCTGGAAGAGCGCGTCGTAGCCGAGGAACCAGGGCGGGGCGATGTAGACTGTGACTGCCATGATTTTGCGGCCCGGAAGCGCTCTTTTAAGTTTTCTGAAGGAGCGCTCCGGATTTGCCCTTCCGCCCGGTTATAAGGAAATTGCGGGCATGACTATCTGAGGAGATGCGAGAGATGACGCGCGCGAAGATGCCCGGACGCGATGTGCGGGGCCCTCGGGAAGAGGCCCCCGCGGCCCCTACGGATGTCGTCATGGTCATCCGCGGAGAATACGGTGAGATTTCCTTCGATTTCTCGGGCCTCCTTCCGTCGCGCTCGCAATCCGCGGAGGAGGTGAGCCCCCTGGCGGGTCCGGAAATCATGGATTGAGCTTACCCCGAACTGTCCGACGGACAGAGAGGAAAGATGTGCAAGCAAAAACCCAGAGAAGGGTTCTTCCGGCCGGGGACGGGCGGAAGGCACGCGGGGAAAAGAGCCCAGAAGGAAGAAAGACAGCCATCCTAGGCAATCCGAGCCCTTTTTTCGCCCTCCGCCTTCCGGCTTCCCGCCCCGGCTGCAAGAAGTTTTCCCCCCGGCTCTTCCGTTCGCGGAAGCGGGCGGGCTATTTTCCCGTCCCTTCGAGGTGTTTTTTCGTGAGCGCCCAGTAATTGTCCTTCCAGCCCCTAGAAATGCTGCCGAAGCACGCGGCGGGGACCCTTTCCTGGACGAACGATAGCTTTGTCTTCTTCCCCCTGGCCGCCGGAGAAAGGGAGAACGTGACGCGCGACAGGTGCCCTTCTGGCCAGCCGTCCTCCAGGCAGCCCCAGTTCTGGACGATCTTCCTCCCCGGGACGAGCTCCACATTCCTCCCGAAAGCCCAGCCGTCCCAGACGGAGAAGCTCCCATCCTTCTTTGGGCTCACCTTCGCCGCAGCTCCCGTGAACTCCGAATGCTTCTTTGATTCCGTCAGGAGGGAGTAGACCTCCCCGGGAGACGCGCCGAAGACCGCCGACTGCCTTATCGTCCTCATTGTGGGTGCCACCACCATATTCCGCGCCGCGGCTTGCGGCGGCGCATTTAATGATTTGTCCGGACTATTTTGTTTGCAGGAAAGAAGCCCCGCCCCCGAAACACTTTAAACCCGGCTTTCCGGCCGACGGAAGCCGATGGCCGAGAAGCACTCCCCTTCTCGGGGCGTGAGGAAGAAGCGGGCCGGGCGCGCCCCCCCTTCCCCCCGGAGCCCCCCATCCCCCCTGACAAGGAGGCCCCCTGGCCC